>NZ_JAUBRI010000189.1:0-1194 GCF_036701795.1 Microcoleus sp. N9_A1 | reverse complement strand
GCAGCGCTCCCTGAACTCTCTAAAAGTAGCAGCCCTACAATCTAGATGGCAACTGCGTTTGAGGTGCGCTTACCCTGTTCACCTTTAGAGACCCGTCCGCGCACTTGTTCGTAACGAATACGCTCTGTATCCAACAACAGTTTATGCAAATGCAATAACTTGATGCGTATATTGGTCAGAAGTTGATGTTGGGTAATGCGGTTTTGAAGCGTGTTAAGCATGAATGTGTCCCATCCTTCCATTTCGGTAATCGTCGATCGCTTGTAGGATTTCGGCTTCAGTGTTCATCACAAAAGGACCATAGCGCACCACAGGTTCATTCAGCGGCACTCCAGCAATCAGCAATAGATCAAGGGGCTGGGTGGCATCCGCAGGATTGGCGATCGCCACTTCCTCACCATCAGGTGCAAAAATCACCATTTGCCCATCCTCACCCCGTTCCTGCTCAGTGCCAAACAAACCAGACCCATCGATGACATAGGTAAAGGCGTTGTACTCTTTCGGTACCGATTGAACCATGCTTGCGCCCGGTTGTAGCGTGAAGTGCAAGTAGATAATCGGGGTGCGGGTTTCAATCACCGCTTTCGCCCCCAACGCTTCTCCCGCAATCACACGCACCGTCACGGACCCATCTTTGGTCTGAGCCACCGGAATCTGCGCTGATGGAATTTCCTGATAGCGAGGAGCAATCATCTTGTCCCGCTGCGGCAAGTTGACCCACAGTTGAATGCCGTGCAGTCGCCCACCCGTGCGGGTAAACTCAGCTTCTGGCATTTCGGAATGCACTACGCCTGCCCCAGCGGTCATCCACTGCACATCACCGGGATTGATCATTTCGTTGACCAAAAAAATGGGATACAAGCCCCGTCCTTCTAGGACGGCTTTTCTTGGTTTCTAATATATTCCTTCAAAACTTCTAAAGGTGCACCTCCTACGGAAACAGCAAAATAACTGGGACTCCACAATGCTTCTTTGTGGGGTTTTTCGTGTCCAGCCTGTCCGTACCGACGACTGGACACGCCTTTCAATGCGTTAACAATTTGAGATATCGACAATTTAGGCGGATACTCAATCAGTGCATGAACATGATTGCCTTCGCCATTGAACTCTAGCACTTGAAAGTTCATTTTTTGGGCTACTTCTCGAAACGACTTTTCAATCAAATCAAGGCTTTCGTCCGTGAATACAGACCGA
>NZ_JAUBRI010000012.1:49327-133981 GCF_036701795.1 Microcoleus sp. N9_A1 | reverse complement strand
TTTCTTACCCTATCTTTTTTCATGCTATTTGTCTAGAGTTGCCGGACTGTATGACTTTCAGGCGACCTGTCGCCCCGTCAGCAAGTGATGCTAAAGTATCTATTGGAATGTTTAGCGAGACTATTTCCGCTGTACGAGGTCGCAATTGCAATTTTATTTCTTCTTCAGAATTGTTCATATAATTTCCTTTCAGTGCGGGTAGCAGGACGGAAAAAAATGATGCGTATTCGCAAGCTGCGTTCTACATAAACAACCAGTAATAGGCGTTGAGTGCGGGAGTAACCCAAAATAAAGTTACGCTGTTAGTGATTACCCGTTGCATCTCCCTCCTGATAGAATGGATCGAAGAACACTTCTGCGGCTTCTTCAAGGCTAACGCCATGCTTTTCTAGGTTGCTCTGGAATTTGTTTGTATGCCATTCAAACTCAACTCCTTGCAGTCTGTACACACTATCCATGCTCCGATATTAACATTATTTAAATAAGAGCGATCGCGCTTTTGGAAGGAAAGGATCTCGCCCGCGTGAGATTTAAGATGGGATAGGGGCGCACTTTTGGACTGAAAGGGCGATCGCCTACAGGATAGCTGCGCGGCGGATACTTTAACCGCAGAAGAACGCAGATACAGGTGGATGAATGAGAGGCGATGGCGCTAAACCTGTCTGTGCTAACATTAAATAGCTTAAACATTATCTATTAAGAGTCTTTTACTAAAATGTCGAAGGAATCAGTCATCACAGAACATATTGAAATTACCCCTGGGATGCTTGGTGGTAAGCCACGGATTGCGGGTCATCGAATTGCTGTGGCACATATCGCGGAAATGTATCTTAAAATGGGGATTTCTGTAGAAGAAATCGCGGGAAAGTATGATTTGCCACTATCCTCGGTTCATGCCGCAATGACATATTATTACGATCATCGAGAAGAAATCGATCGTCACACTGCGGAAAGCCGATCTATTGTGGAAGAATTAAAGCGCAAAAGTTCACCATCTCCGCTAGAAGAACAATTGAGGGCAATTAGAGGTGAGTGAGAAAATTCGTTTTCATTTAGATGAACATATTGATTCTAACATTTCGCGCGGTTTGCGTCGGTATGGGATAGATGTTACGACAACAGTGGATGCAGGATTGCGTACTAAAAGTGATGAGTTACACCTCGCGTTTATTCGCGAACAGTAGCGCGTGATAGTAACTCACGATGACGATTTTCTAATTATGGCAAGCGATACTACAGATTATCCGGGGATTGTCTATTGTCCTCCTGATTCTCGTTCTGTTGGCGAGATTATCCGTAGTTTGATTTTAATTTATGAAGTTTATACGCCTGAAGAGATGATGGGGAGAATTGAATATATTTGACATGATTGTAAGGCGATTCCCTACGGGATAGCTACGCTTCACGCACTTTTGGACTGAAAGGGCGATCGCCCGCGTGAGATTTAGGATGGGATAGGGGCGATGGCGACTAAGCCGATCGCTTTTTCAGCAAGCTTTGAGCCTAAGTTATAATAAAGATCCTTTGATAAGGAGCAATTAGATGAATATTGTCCTCAAACCAGAATATGAAGAGTTTATTCAATCCCAAATGCAAAGCGGGAAATATGGCAGTGTTGAAGAAATCATTGGAGAAGCGATCGCGCTTTTGAGAGAACGAAAACGACACATCGAAGAACTGCGTGAGAAAATAGCAGTGGGAAGTGCACAAATTGCTAAGGGACAAGTGACTGATGGGGAACTTGTTTTTGCCAGACTGCAAGAAAAGATCGATCGCATAGAACAGTCAGAGGTATGAACAGTTACACATTTTCTGAGGAAGCTGTGCGAGACTTGAATGAGATTTGTGAGTAAATTGCTCGAAATAGTTCCAAGGCGGCAAGCGAGCTTTTTGAGGCCATCAGTCAAAAATGTAAACTTGTCGCAGAATTTCCCAATATGGGCAAACGTTATGAGATATTTGACTCAAATTTGCGGGAATTTATTGTTAGGGATTACTTGATTTTTTACTACCCCAGATCTGACGGGATTGATATTGCTCGCGTGGTGCGTGGCGATCGAGATTTGGTATTATTGTTTTCAGGGTTAGGGGAAGATTAATCTGTGTTGGATGGAGCTGAATGGCGATCGCGCTTTTGGACGGAAAAGGCGATCGCCCGCGTGAGATTTAGGATGGGATAGGGGCGCACTTTTGGACTGAAAGGGCGATCGCCCGCGTGAGATTTAGGATGGGATAGGGGCGCACTTTTGGACTGAAAGGGCGATCGCCAAGTTTACTGCTGTTTGATTTGCACCCTAAACAAGAATGGTTTTCACGTATTCGGTTACAGGTTTCAAATCGATATCGTCATTGGAAGCCAGCGTTTTAAATAGATGGCGCGGGATGCCGGCCGCCATCAAAGCTTCTAAATCGCGATCGAGCTTTAACCAGTCCCCATAAATACCGACAAACTGAGTTACACAAGCTAAAGATGAATCCTTGGGGTCATTCACGCCCGTGTATCTGTACTCAATATCAAAACCTGCTTTATCCCCGATTTCTTCAATATCCCAATCCACAAGATCCATATCCGTTGGTTCAACAGCTAGGGCTATATGACCGGGCGGTATGGGGTCAAGAGGTTCGCAACACCAACCAAGAGAAGAGTTCCATAGACTCTTACCAACCGATTCTCGAATTTTCATGAGTTTCCCTCACTCAAAGTAGCAGCGAAACCAGGCTTTTCCTTCACAGCGAAGGCACTTTTCACCTTTCAATGAAGAGTCTTTACATCAGAATATGCTAGAATTTTAGCATCCGCAGTTAGTAACGGACACGCACAAATCCTGGCCGTTGCGACGATGATTTGATCTGCGGGATCGCGGTGAAAACCTGTGAGTTTAGTTGACTCGACAATAATCGGAATGGTGAGATCGAGTAGCTGCACTCCGGGATAAGCCAAAGCTTGTGTTAACCACTCATCAACTGTAACGGACAAAGTAAGTCTTCCCATTTCTACTAATTTAGAAACTTCCCAGCAAGAAATGATGCTGACTCCTAAACCTTGAGATTGATATTGTTGTATCCAGTCCCGATGTTTTTGAGTCAGTCGCGGGTTATCGTCAACCCACCAAACCCATATATGAGTATCTAGTACAATCATCGTAACACTTCCCAATCTTCCAACGGAACTGCTGGTTCACAGGGGTCATCATAGCGAATGACTGTGCCTCGCAAAGGATATAGAAAAGCATTGTTCATGGTTTCATTAACTAAACTAAGATAGCTAATGAATTCTCGATATCCATCCAATTCTGTTTGTTCTTCGGAAGTTAGACTTGATGCTTGTTGTTGAGCAGTTAAAGTTTTGATTCTCTCCTGGGTTTTGATAGAAGCGCTAAATATTAAAAGTCCGTTAACTAACTCAATGCGGACAGAACCTTCGCTTGGCAAGCTGTTGGGTAAGTGAGGCAGCTTGAGGGGCAAGTTAGCAATCATGGCATTAATTGACTGTATTTGATGTGCTTTGATGTTGATTATTAAATTATACTAATTGCTGGGTGGCGTTTGACAAATATTCTACAGCATAAATTCTTTGGATGGAGCGATCGCACTTTTGGAATGAAAGGGCGATCGCCCGCGTGAGATTTAGGATGGGATAGGGGCGCGCTTTTGGACTGAAAGGGCGATCGCCCGCGTGAGATTTAGGATGGGATAGGGGCGCGCTTTTGGACTGAAAGGGCGATCGCCCGCGTGAGATTTAAGATGGGAGAGGGGCGCACTTTGGTACTTGGGATGACCACCGCCCTGAATCTTTTACCGAGTTTTAGCGTAAGTTATAATCAAGATCGATGTGTCCGGTTAATCTCCCATGACTACACAATCTGCTTCGCGTTATGTCGCACGTCACCCTGAAATCTTGCAAGGGGAACCAATTATCGCAGGAACGAGAACTTCCGTTCGTGCGATCGTGGAATTGTGGCGTTTGGGTATTACTCCTGAAGAAATCCCGATGCACTTACCTCATCTGAAATTAGCTCAAATTTTTGACGCACTGAGCTTTTATTTGGATAACCTAGAGGAAATAAATACTTATATTGAGCGCAATCGAATTCCTGAAGAATTTATTCATCCTGCTGTGAAAGCTGCTATGAGAAAATAGTTAAATAAGCTTAATAATTAAAAAGTGAAGCTTAGATTATGTTAAAGTGTAATCAACAAGATTTTTTTTGCACTATGTCACATTGGAATCAATGTCATGTCTATTTCCCAACCTGAAAAGCCACAGTATTTAAAACCAATTAATCCCCCGGATCTTCAAATGCGGGCGATCGCCTACAGTTTAGATACTTTAATTCCAGGGCTCTACATTTGGCTGGGTGCGCTCAAAATTCGGATTGGGGGTAGCGAGCCAGAAGAAAGCTATCCGGGGACTATTCACAGTCCAATTGGCATTGCTTTAGTATTCCCTGGCTACCGCATCTACAGCACTTACCAAGGTACTTATGACCCTTGATAAGCATAAGCTTGACGGCATCACTCAAATTACTGCCAAAACTTTGCCTTCTACAGAATTTGAGTTACTTCTATTGACAGCAGGTTACGGTAAAATTGGTACGGCTCCGGCTCAGGGAAATCGGCTGAAAGTGTGGTGGACTCATCCTACTTTTAGACGCATTGAAGCTATTTATAGTGCTGATGGAATAGTTGCTATTACTGCTTATCACGTTTAGACTTGTAGGTCAAACTCAGAAGTTTTTATTGATTGATGAAAGAGCGATCGTACTTTCGGACAATAAGCGCGATCGTACTTTCTCTAACTTTACTTAACTGGCTTCCAACTATTGAGAGATTCCCGAATCGAACTTAATTGACTGAGGTACTCAATAAGCTTGGCTTTTTGATACTCAAGACGAGCCAGAATTTCCGGCGCTTCTGCTTCTTTCGTTTCCCGTTCCTTCAAGACGCGAGCGAAGTCATTTTCAAACCTTTTAATGTAATCATTGATTTGCCGTTCTGCACTTTTGAAATCAGTAGAAACTTGTCGATCGATAACTCGCTTTAGCAGCACCAGAGTCCCTGATACATTATCATCTATTTTTAGTTGAACTTGCTCTACAGTTTGGTGCAAGTCAACTTGATAATATGTACGCTGATCTTGAACTTTTATTGTTTTTTCAATAGGAACTTGTACATCATAACTTGTGTTCCCCTTACAGAGACTATTGGATTTTTTAGACCGACGTTCTGTTTGATATTCAGTTCTCGTTTCAGTCCGGGTAAATACCTCCACTTGACTTTTGATTCCTGCATCAATTCCTGGGAAATCAAAACTGGGAAACTGAATCGGGTTGATGTTGAGTTTTATCTGTAAAGCATCACCCAGATAATTCGACAATTCATTAGATATTTGTTGAATATCTTTTTGAATTTTACTTGCTAACTGCTCTCGGATGTTTGTACCCTCTCTGACAAGTTCATCTTGAGTGTCTATCCACCAACTTTCAATACTTGGCGCACAAACATCATTAATAGTTTTTATGATTATTTGAGCTTCAGTCTGAGTGTTACAACGGATAATGTATGGATCAAACTTTTCCGGCTTATCACCTTGTTGAGAGAAAGAGCTATTGAAAGTGTCAGGCATAGCTTCACTCAGTTTATCCCATAGAGATGTGCTTAATTTGAATGCTTTGCCTAATCCCAGACCAAAAACAGGGATTAATCCTAATACGGCTTCTCCCATTTCTCCCACTATTTGTCCGAAGCCCATGTTTTCAAATTTTGGCTGTTGTTGGGAAATAAGTTGACTTTTTTTTGGCTTTATTTTTTTTGGCTTTGGAGAGTTGGCAGAACGAGACTCGGCAATCTTATCAATCTCACTGCCTATCTGAGCTTTAGCATTATCCGCAAATGTGTTAATTCCTTGACTAAATCCTTGGATTAGTATTTGTTTTTCTTGCTCGACAGTTTTTTTGACTGACTCAACTTTGTACATCGCATTTTCTGAGCGTTTCCTGTACTCTTCTACTTTTTGTTTGAGGGATTCAATTCCCATTTCCCAACCCTTTAGTTCTGTATTGAGAGTATCCTCAATAGCCTTAGCTTGCTTATCAAGTGCAGCCACAACATCATTCAAAAGATTCCAGCCGGAATTTTGAGTAATCCTTTGAATGACTGTTTCTTGAATGGTTAGGATACCGCTATCTGCTAGTGCTTGCGGTGCTATTTTTAGGGGTGCAGGAATAATCTGGTTTCCTTCCTCATCTTCAGTGGCATACCTAGCACTAAAGAATTTTTTAAAGTCTTTGATTTCGCTTTCAGTTGCTTTTCCTTGGTGAATCAGTTTCGCTAGAAGTCCTTGCCGAGAACTGGCAGGGTAAATAACTGGATTGCAAAAGCCAAAGCCAGTTAACTCTAGTTCTAAATCCTTGATGACATCAGCAATTTCTCTGTCTCTCTCTGTTTTTTGGTCAACTTTATTCAAAATAAAGTAAATTTTTCCCGTGTTCTCAGCTATAAAATCTTTGCGATTTTCGACAACTTCCTTAAACAAATCGGCAACTGCATTATCTTTGTAGGAAGCGTAGTTTAAAACAAACAGAATTGCATTGCAGTTTCGCAGTGCTTCTAGTGCTGTTTGCTTCAGTGCATTAATGTTAAAGTTTGCAGACTCCCACTCATTAGGGCCGGGAGTATCAACTAGGGTAAAGCCTGTGAGAGAAGATAATTCGCTAATTGCTTCAATCGGATGCTCTATTTCAAAGCGTGTAGTGTGATCGGGATTGCCTTTTTCTCGAATTTCACGGGTACGCAACAGGAATTTTTGCTGAATTTCGCCCGCGTCACCCTCAACAAGAATGACTGGTTTTCTTTCTCCTTCTCGATACTCTAAAAGTTTAGGATTTTCGCCCGGTTTAATGTGTCGGACATCTGTACGGCAGATAGTACAGGCGGCCGTTTCACTCGCCAGCACATCAGCACCGATGATAGAATTTAAGAAGGTGCTTTTGCCAGCTTTCATTGCTGCAATGACGGCTACTTGATACTTCTGATCTTGCAAAGCCTTTAAAGCTTTGTTAATTTCATCTTCAATGCTTTGTAGCCCTTGACTTTCATCTCCCTGAATGCGGAGTCCGTCACGGAATTCTTTGAGATATTGTAAGAGTAAAGTGCCTGTACTGTAAATGCTGGTGTATGCTGCTTGAAATTCTTGAGAAGACATAAGTTGACACTTTTTAGTTGAGGGACGGGCTAAGTTAGAGCTAGAAATTCGCGGTTCAAATTGATATAGATTGTGCGCTTACCAACCTATCCGCCAGGGGTTTAAACCCCTGGCTAACAGCGAAAGTCCTCTTCAGAGGACTGAAAATTTTGTACATTAGGTATTTAGTCCTCTAAAGAGGATTTTCGCTATGAGACGGGGGTTAAAAACCCCCGGCGGACTCGTGCAACAAGCGCTCAATATCAACAACCGACTTGAGTTATTAGCCAGAAACTTAAGTCCCTGGCGTGAGTCAAGCTTTAGTCAGAAAGAGCCTTGCTAATCCCGTAAAATGCCAAACCTGCTAATGCACCTACGGCTATACCAACGGGGCCAGCAGCAGCACCCATACCAGCACCTCCACCAATAGCACCAATTGCCGTAAAACCAGAAGCAGCTACCACACCAGCACCCGCAGCAGCACCCGCAGCAGCGGAACCTGCCGCTTTCGCTATTTCATCACCTTTAGCCATTGAAATACCTCAGTGTAAGGAACAAAAACTAACTCTTTGACTAACGAAAGTTAACTAAACAGGCAAAATTTGAAAGATCGCGATCGCACTTTCCCGCTTTTCTAAGTATTTGCACTTAGACAATGACTCGGTAATTTAATACTAGACTACCTATTGTTAGCAAACAACTAACAAACGCTAGCAATTTCGGTTATGCTATCGTTAGCCACATCTCACCACACCCGAAAATGGCATCAAAAGAAGACTTATTTGCCGAAGCCGCCAAACACTGGGACTTAGAAAGGCTGTACCAAGCTTTTGCAGAAGCTAAACGGCAAATCTCACCCCGATCGCGCAGAGGACTCACAGACACTGAAAAGCTGTATCTCCGAGGACTACTTTCCGGTTGCAGTCCCGCCGAAATAGCTAAAAAAATGTTTCAGACTCCGAAAAGTGCAGAGGTTTATTTGTGTAAAACTTTATACCAATATGTTAAAAAGCTCGCAGATTTACCGAATGAACCAGTGGGAAATTGGAGAAATGTGTGCGATCGGCTACAGGAAGCAGGATTTAAAACTCTGTCTTCTTCTGAATTTAAAATGAATAATTCTTTGCCAACAGAAGCATTGGTAAAAATAGTTAATATAGGTTTTAAAGAAAGTACAGTATCAATTGATATTAACATTCGACTAGAATTCCCCTCAACTTCAGAAACTCCGAAAAAAGAAGACTTAGATAAAAACGATTAGATGGACGATCGGCCTCAACCACAAATCTTACAAAAAATGCCATCTGAGAAGACCCTCAATCAAACAGTATAAATGGTATAATTATAATCGAGAGCGATTCCTTCACAGTGGAGGTTTGAAAAATGAGATTTATCAATCCCAAAACAGATTTTGCCTTTAAAAAAATCTTCGGCGACGAACAAAACAAAGACATCCTCATCAGTTTTCTCAACGCCATCCTCTATCAAGGCAATTCTGCGATCGAATCTTTAGAAATCCTCAATCCCTATCAACCCCCCAAAATTAGAGGAGTTAAAGATACTTACTTAGATATCCGAGCCAAGCTGAATAACGAGCAAACAGTCATTATCGAAATGCAGGTATTGAATGTAGAAGGCTTTGAAAAGCGGATATTGTACAATGCTGCTAAAGCTTACTCGATTCAACTCGACACGGGAGCCGATTACACGTTACTAAATCCGGTAATTGCCTTAACTATTACTGACTTTGAAATGTTCCCCAATCTCGACCAAATAATTTCTCGCTTTGTCCTGAAAGAAAGAGATTTTCTGGTAGACTACCTAATTTACGATATTGAGTTAGTATTTGTCGAATTACCTAAATTCGGCAAAAAACTAGAGGAATTAGAAACGCTCACCGATAAGTGGATATATTTCCTGAAAAATGCCAAAAGTTTAGAATTTGTACCGGAACGAATGGGAGAAGTCCAGGCAATTCAGAAAGCTTTTGAAGTGGCGAATCGCGCCGATTTAACCCGCGAAGAGTTGGAAGATTTAGAACATCAGGAAATTTACATACAAGACCAGCGGAATGCTACTATTAAAGCTGTGAAGCAGGCTGTTTCACAAGCTGTTAAGGAAAAAGCTATCGAAATTGCCAAAGGACTTCTGGATGTGTTAGATGAAGCAAGGATCGCCCAAACAACCGGATTGAGTATTGAGGAAATTCAAAAGTTGAAACAAGCAAGGTAAAAAGCGATCGACTATCAAGAATCCTTCGACACTTGCTCAAAATCTTCAGCATCCCCCGCTAAACCAGAACCCTCGCCATTCCTCAACCGTGGCGATTCCCCATTACCCGCACTCGCAGCGTAACCCCCAGAATACCTGTCATCCAAACCCGAATCCCTCAGCGAAATCGCACTTCTTTGACTCGCCGACAATCTATCTGATCGGCGATTTGTCCCAGAAATCGGCGGCTTCCGAGTTAAACTTTTCCAAGCAGCCATCACCCCAGTCACCACGCTGCGAGTTGTTACCTGCACGTTTTGCGCCTGCTTTTTCGCGCTACCAATACTTCGATCGACCTGTTTGACAACCTCTCCCGCACTTTGCACCCCATCGCTAACATCATCCGTCAACTCGCTAATTTCTAGCCCCGTCAACCGAATCGCCTCCAAAGTGGGCGGAAATTCGCGAGAAAGCGTGTCAGCGAGCTTTTCCACGCTGCGGGCCGCCCGGGCCAGCGCTTGCACCGCAGGTATCAGAGTCACTAAAACAGCAGTTAAGCTAACTGCTACTAGCAAAATCGAAAGTCCTAGCCAAAATATCGGATCGCTCACTTGAATCTCGGATTTGGGGTTTGAAAATTCATCTAATTTTACAGTCAATGCGCGATGAAATTATTGTGGGATGAGCATCTTGCCCGTCCGAAACAGCAATGAGTTATGGGGGAGGGCTTATAAGTTAGCGGAGGGGAGGGCGCGACGGGGGACTCAGTTCGGCTTCTGTTTCCGAGAGGGTTTGGCGTTCCCGCTGAGTCGCTTCCAAGCCGGCGGCGATCGCATCTTTAAGTCTAATCAAAGTTTCATCCCAATTTCGCATTGCAGATTCAGAGAGTCGATCGGCCTGCAATTGTACGCTACTCGATAAATCTTCGGCTAACTCCGGCAAAGCATCGGCCGATTTTTTCAATATCTGCCGCGTTTCCTTGCCCGTTCGGGGCGCCATCAGCAAGCCCGTCACGGCCCCGATCGCAGAACCCACAAGCAAACCGCCAATAAATAATCCTGAACGTTTAGTTGACATTTTTATAACTTCTCTCCATACACCAATTTTAGGGGCGTTTGCCCGACCGCAGCCCTTTACAAAGGTAGAAATATTGTTGAAAATCCTACGGAGTTAGCACGGGCGGCAATTTTAGGATAGCTTACCTCAAACGTCGATCGCGCCTGAGCCAAAGCCTCCGTCCCAAACCCAGCAATCCCAAAAGTTGCTGAACCTGTTGCAGTTGCAATTCTAGTTGTTGATAACGTAGTCGCAGTTGGCGGGTACCTTGCTGCCTTTTACCAAGGAAATCCGGCGACATACTGAGGACATTGCTGCTACACCGTTCGATTGCTGCGATCCGAATTTCCAAACGTGCGATCGTCCGCCTGATTTTCCACACCTTAGCAGCTATATAAAAGCAGACCCCAGATATTAGTAGATTGATAATTACAACAGCAGTCAGCATTTATTACTTGTTTTTAAACTACTAACATATTCGGCTTTTTATGGCGGAATTCTAGCCCAATGTTGTAGGGACACAGCAGTGTTCATTAGTGTCAAATTAAGTCTGAAGCCTGAGACATCTCGCTTTGACGCGAGGCCCGATCCCCCTAAATCCCCCTTAAAAAGGGGGACTTTGAGAAGATTCTTGTCCCCCCTTTTAAGAAGGGGGGCTAGGGGGGATCTGGTCTTAGTCGTCTTAAGTCTAAAACCTGAGACATCTCGCTTTGACGCGAGGCCCGATCCCCCTAAATCCCCCTTAAAAAGGGGGACTTTGAGAAGGTTCTTGTCCCCCCCCTTAAGAAGGGGGGCTAGGGGGGGATCAGGCCTTAATCGTCAGACATAAGTCTGTGACTACATTTGACATTAAATTAACGCCAACGAACATTATTGTGTCCCCATCAAGCGGGATCGAATATCAAGCCTCAGACATAGCAGGCAAACAAACCTTAGTACCGCCCAAACCGCAATAACCGTTCGGTTCTTTAGCAAGATACTGCTGGTGATAGCTTTCTGCGTAATAAAACTCAGGAGCATCAATGATTTCAGTAGTAATCTTGCCGTAACCAGCAGGCGTCAAAGCTTGCTGGTAAGCATCGCGCGAAGCTTCAGCTAGCTGTTTTTGGCTGGCTGAATACGTGTAAATGCCCGATCGATATTGAGTACCCGAATCATTACCCTGCTTCATTCCTTGAGTCGGATTATGACTTTCCCAAAAAACTTTGAGCAGCGTTTCGTAACTAACTACTTTCGGATCGAACACAACCAAAACAACTTCATTGTGTCCCGTCATCCCGCTGCAAACTTCGTTATAAGTAGGATTCGGAGTAATCCCCGCCGCGTAACCCGCAGCAGTCGAAAAAACTCCATTTTGCTGCCAAAATTTCCGTTCCGCGCCCCAAAAACAGCCCAAACCAAACACGGCAATCTCCATGCCGTTTGGAAAGGGAGGTTTGAGCGGATTGCCGTTAACAAAGTGAGTTGCCGGTACCGCTATCTGCTCTGCCCGTCCCGGCAATGCCTCTTGAGCAGAGGGCAGGCTCGACTTTTTGCCAAATCCAAATAACACCATAAATTTGTGAGGGCGATCTCTGATAAACGTCTTTACCTTACTTAATAATATCAGATATTCACTGAAAATAGTGGCACTGTTGAAGGTAGAAGGTAAAAACCAGAAGGCAGATTTTTTTTACGGAAGGTTTTTGGTGATACTGCTCACTGCCAACGCAGTTTTAAATCACATTAGGCAGTGTTCTATGTCACCAAAACATACCTAAAATATCACCTATTGTTGAGTTATAAATCACGCGGATTTTAGGCAAAATAGCCGATTATTAAAGGTATGGTGTTGTAGTAGTTATTCAATACCATCTATTGGGAGTGAGAAATGGGCGCTAAACCTTGCAGTCAACCTTTAAAATCTAATCCGTTTATTACTTACCGCGACCCAATTACAGGCAAATGGATTGTGGTAAATCAGACTTTGCCCAAAGCAGCAGAACAAGCACAGCTAGCAGCAGCTTGAGTTTTCCTATTAATTTTTGACCTAAAAATTAACCAGTCTTTCAAACTTCAGGACTTACGCAAAAAGTTATTGGACGCGCTAATTATATTCGTAAGGTGCTTACGTTGCACCTACCTAAGCACCTTACTTTGAAACATTGCTCATCTCTTTTCGCAGTTCCAAATACCGATACAGATATTCCGAAATTATCCCGTGCAAAAATAAGTCGCGCGCTGCATTAAACGGACTGTTTGGCGCTAGCGGATGGCGGTTGACAATTACATGATTCCAATCGCAATTTCCCGTAATTTCGCTGACGTACACTCCGAAGTTTTCATCTAACTGAAGCGACATCACTGCTCGCGCAAATTCGTCGCTAGTCAAACACAGAGAATAAAACACTTTAAACAATTCGATGGCAGATTCTAAATCGAGAATCCTCAGCCACCTCAGTCTTTCAAAATCCATTTCAACTTCCACAGGTTGAATGCTATCATAATTAATTCCCCGTTTTTTGACAACCTGCAACCAGTTGGGATTTGTCAGCATTGCCTGGTTGTAGTCCCACACAAAGTTATACAGAATTAAGTCGTGTTCCAGAAACGCATTGTCAGCTAAATCGCTAACTGTTCGCGGATAAAGTTTTGACTTTTCAATCTGGGTGTCCGGGCCGTTATCAATCAAGAAGTTGATAATGTTCGAGCCCGCGTTTATGTGCCGCACAATTAAATAACAAGCTTCGGGCGAGACAAAGTTATTTAGGAAAAATGCAGCCGATTTGTGCATTAAAGTGTAAGCGCGAAATTGAAATGGCAACAGGCGCTTTGTTGTCATAATTACCGCCAGCAAAAAGTTAGCAATAATTTTGATTGGGATGAGCAAATAACTGCGAGTCCAGTTTTGCAAATCCCGGATCATGTATGCTTTTGCCACTAAATCGACGGGAATTGACCGATCGCAAAACAGGACATCCCAAACATTCGGATCTCGGCGGTTGTAAGGTTTCGTAGCATAAGGGATTTTCCGCTCATCAGGGAGATTTTCCGTATCTTGTTTTTGCAGCTTTTGCATTAGCGGATTTCCTCCAATTGCAGCAAATATAAACGAGCAGTAACGCGGGCAGTTTTAACAATGCGGTGGGCGATATCATCCGTCATCCATTCGGCATTAATTAAATTTTCCAGTTTGGCTAAATGCGACTCGTCATTAACTCCGTGATAAGCTAAAAACGATACTTGTTCGTCTTGCAAACCGAGAGTTTCCTTAATTTCTTTTGCCCACTTGAGAGCCAATCGGTTTCCCAATCCTTCGATTATAAACATACTACCAATTAAATCGACCGGATTTTCCCGCGATGCTTGGTGGAAGATAAAAGCTGACAGGGCTTCGCTGCCAATATTCTTATCATATTCGACAATTTTTGACAACTCTCCACCGACAGAAACATAATTTTTTTCTAGCATTTGATAGTCGCGGTGTTCGTCTTGGGCGTGGCCGATAAAAGTCGATCGCAGGCGGAAGTCAGTCATGTTAGAAGCAGCACGCGCAATCCAGCGAGCACCCTCGACAACTTGCGGGCGGAGATTGCACAGCAATGCTTGATAGTCTTCTATTGTAAACTCTCCCCGGTACAATTTGCGGACAATGGGAACAGAACGAATTTCGCGATCGAACTTCAGCCAAATCCAGGCTAACTCCCGCAACAAATAAGCTTGCGGAGAGTTGGGCTGTTGCGGTTTAACACTTTCGAGAGGCGAAGCTTCGGGAACATCAACGGATTTAGAGATTTGAGAAATCATAGATTTCTTGGCATTTTCCACAACAGTTAACATCATGTAAGCTGTTGTAAAGCGGCCGCTTTCTGGGACAAAACAAAAGATTTTTTGTCCCGGCTGCAATTTGCCAGAATTGAACAATTCTTCTAACATTAAATAAATCGAGGCGCAGCCTGTGTTTCCCCTGGTGTACAAGTTGGTAAACCATTTTTCTTCAGGAATCATGCAGCCTGCTTGTTCGAGAAGTTCCACAATTTGTCCCCGGAAAAAATGAGAGGAATAGTGGCACAACAGCCAGTCGATTTCCTGCGGAAAAACTTTTCCGGCTTTAATCAATCTCAGCCAACCTTCAACGCCTAATTGCATTACATTGTCGAGCAAGCGAATATTTTGCCGCAAGTCAAAAGCTCCCGCTGCGGCTGCATCGAGGTAGGAAGAATAATCTAACCAGCTTTTGGTTGCTGTGGGGCTGGCTAATCCTGAATACATACAAACTGGATAGGCGTTGGCGTGGGAAATTAATTCAATCCATTCTATTTTTAAGCTAATTGCTGTCGCATTGGGATGGTTTTGCAGCAAAAATGCTCCGGCACCGTCTGATAGCATCCAGCGCAGAAATTCTGTATCGAAAGGTAGGGGTTTTCCGGCTTTTACTGATGTTTCTGCTTCAAATTTGGTGTTTTTGAACAGGCGCGAGGGAAATTCGGAGGCGACGGCGATTGCTGTTTGTTTTTTGCCTAGTTCGAGTTGAGATGCGGCGTAGTTTAAGGCGGTAATTCCGGCACAGCAAACTCCTTGAGTGGAAACTATTTCTAGGGGAGATAATTCGGAAAGTTCGCCGTGTACTGTGCTGGCAAATCCTGGTACTAATAAGTCTGGTAAGGTGGTGGCGCAGGCTAGTAAGTCGATCGCCCCTGGTTCCAAATTTGACTGAGAAATCGCATCCCGGACGGCAAACGCTGCCATTTGGCTGTTAGAATATAGTGTTTGCTGCTGTTTGTCGATCGCGTAATAGCGCTGTTTAATCCCGTTGCTGTTGAGAATTCGCTGTCTGACTCGCGAAGGGCGATCGGCAATTTTGCCCAAATACTCCTCCATCTCATCATTATTAATTGGTTTTCCGGGCAAAAATTTTCCAATCCGATTGATATAAGCACTGTACATACTGTCAACCTCTAAAATTGCTAATTTACTTTGTTAAATCAAGCCCGAAAATATCTAAAATTAATGGTGCTTTGGGAAGCAGCGAACTTGCAAGGATCAACCAGTTATATTGTAGAGTTGGGCGAAATCAGACAAGTTGAGCAACAGTAGCAAGAAGTAATGTGAAGCGGGGTGAAGTTTTTTGTAAAATTGAGCCAATATGTAACTAAAGTTCCTTCGCTGCTTCCCGACTGAAATGGATATTGCTTCACTAGATGCTTGGTATTCTCAATCACAGCGCCGCGCGGCTGTTTCGCTGTTGATGAAACGAGTAGGCGTAACTCGCACTAGGGCTGAATGCTTTGTAAGGCTTTGGGTTTACTTATCAGTGAAACAGCTTCAGGAAAGCCAGCCCCGCCTCAAACCGCCGCTGGCTAAACTGGAATTGCTAGCAACCGAGGTGCACTGCACTCATCGGGAAGCAGCAGAACTATTTTACTCCGATTCCGATCGCGGGAGCGATCGCGCCGCCGGCATGATGTTAGACAAATTAGCAGCACTGGGATTGATCGCAAAACACTTTGACGGTAACGCTACAGCAATTCAAATTCAACCAGTTTCCGAAATTTTAGATCCCGCGCCGCCGGAAAATTCAGTCAAACTCAAATTAGATAATTTTAATCCTCGGTGCGATGCAATTCCCGTTGCAAATTTACTAGCAACCAATTACAACTGGATGAATCGCAGCACTAACGCAGTTCCCTACCAAATTGCTAAAATTCTCCGGATTTTGGCCGGCCAATATTCAAAAGGAATGGCTGTTTTGCGCCGCTGCGACAACCTGAATCCTGTCGGCTTTTACTTACTTTATCCCACCGCAGCCGAATCGGAAGTTAATTTTTTTAACGCACCCAGTAAAAGCCTGCATTTAAGTTCGGTTTCTGCTGAGATCGATCCTTTTACAATGGCACTTCCTGGAGATGAAAATTGCCAGTCAGTATTTGTCCGCAGTTGGATGATAGATCCGCAATATTTAGAAGAATACCGCGTTATTTTTCTCGAACACATCCAGCAAGTTTTGGTCGAAATGAAACAAGATTTTCCCAATCTTTGCGATTTGCACACGCTAATGATTCACCCGATGTACGAAAAAATGAGCTTGGCTTTGGGGTTTCAAAAGACTAATAGTGATTCTCAGCTATCTCTTTACTGGATGTATTTAGCGTTGGATAGATTTTTAGCGCTGGATATTAAGGAAGCGCTCAAAAATTTGTGAATAAGTCAGAAAGAAACCCCGTTTGAGTCGGCGGTTGAAACCGCCCCTACACAAACAATGTCCGGATGGTGCGCGGACTCAAGAAGATCACGTAATTTCAACCGCCGAGCCTTCAACCCCTCTGAGCTCGGGTTTTGTTCGTATAGACGCGGTTTCAACCGCCCGGTCTTCAACCGCCCGGTCTTCTGAACCAGGTTTACAAAACCTCGCGACCGAGATAAGATTGCAGCACTTCCGGCACTTTTACCCTCCCATCGGGTTGCTGGTAATTCTCCAAAATAGCTGCCATTGTCCGGCCAATAGCTAAACCGGAACCGTTAAGCGCGTGCACAAATTGAGTACCTTTTTTCCCCGCTTCTTTAAAGCGAATATTCGCCCGCCGCGCTTGAAAATCTGCGACATTGGAACAACTGGAAATCTCGCGGTATTTGCCTGCAGATGGCAGCCACACCTCTAAATCGTAGGTTTTTGCTGCCGCGAAACCTAAGTCGCCGGTACACAGTGCGATCGCCCGATAAGGCAATTTCAGCGCCTGCAAAACTCCCTCAGCATCCTGCACAAGCTTTTCGTGTTCAGCCTCGGAGGTACTCGGATGCACCAGTTTCACCAATTCCACCTTATTAAATTGGTGCAACCGAATTAATCCCCGCGTATCTTTGCCGTAACTTCCCGCTTCCCGGCGAAAACAAGGAGTAAAAGAACAGTGATAAATCGGCAACTGTTCTGCTGTCAATATTTCACCTCGATACAAATTGACAACCGGAACTTCGGAAGTAGGAATTAACCACAAATCGTCTTGATCGCACTTAAAACTTTCTTCAGCAAATTTTGGCAATTGCCCGGTAGCTGTGAGGGATTCAGTGTTAACTAAAAGTGGGGGAATCACTTCTATATAACCAGCTTTGGTGTGGCGGTCAAGCATGAATTGAATAATCGCTCTTTCCAGGGCTGCACCAGCTCCAATTAAGGTGACAAATCGGGGTCCAGCGATTTTTACTGCCCGTTCAAAGTTGAGAATTCCTAATTTTTCGCCGATTTCCCAGTGCGGCAAAATATCGGGATTTTGGGGAATGTATTCGTCTCCCCAGCGCCGGATTTCGACGTTCTCATCTTCATTTTTGCCCAAGGGCGTTGAGGATCCCGGCAAGTTGGGAAGTGGCAGCAATAATGCTTCTATTTGAGCTTTTAAGTCTTTTTCCTCTGCTTGCAATTCGTTCGACTGCGTGCCGACTGCGTTGCCTTCTGCTTGCAAAGTCTGAATTTCGGGAGATTCGAGGGGTAAACCCGATTTTCTTTTTTGGCCGATGAGTTTGGCTATTTCGTTGCTGCGGGCTTGCAGTTGCGATCGCTTGCCTTCCAACTCCCGCTGCTGTTTGTCTAGTTGGACGATCGGCTCGATTTCGTGGTTGCCTCCGCGAGTGTTGAGGCTTTCTTGTACGGCTTGCGGGTTTTCTCGGATTAATTTGAGGTCTAGCACAGATTTATTCTAAATCTTAAATTTTAGATCGGCTGGGACAGAACGAGATGATATAGAAGCTTTGTTAATCATTGGAATCTTGAATCATAATTTATTCTGACTTAAAATCTTCGTTGGGTGTCACCCCTGAAGGGTGACACCCCACAAATGTATGTTATAGTTGCAAATATTAGTAGATGCACCCTGATAATTTTCTACCCCAGCCAGCGATGGCTGGGGTTTTTTGTTGTGGAGTGAACTTGAAGCCCTGGATACACGATCGGTCTAAAAAACCCGGTTTATCGCGATTATCGTCTCAAACGAGGCAATTACGTTAATAAACTGGGTTTTTGCGTCCAGGGCTCGGTTACCAAAAAATTGGGTCTAAAGCCCCGTCCTTATAGGACGGCTTTAATTACAAGAAGTGTGAAGACTTGTTAAATATACAGGCTTATAGGTAAAAGTTTTAGCAAAAGCGATAAACTCTTCCAATGATAGTTTTAGAGTTTAAGTTGAAGGGCAAAACGGAGCAATATCGAATCATCGACGACATGATTCGGACGGCTCAATTTGTCAGAAACAAAACTCTTAGACATTGGATAGACAATCAAGGAATTAAGTTAGTAGACCTGTACAAACAATGCGCCGTTGTGGCGAAAGAATTTGAATGGGCGGGCAAACTTAACTCAATGGCGCGTCAAGCTTCGGCTGAACGTGCCATTTTTGCTATTCAACGTTTCTTCGCTAATTGTAAAGCCAAAAAGCCAGGGAAAAAAGGATATCCGCAATTCAAGAAACACAGTCGCTCTGTAGAGTACAAGACATCAGGATGGAAGCTTTCTGCCGACAAAAGATGCCTGAGTTTCACCGATGGCTTTGCCGCTGGATCATTTAGATTGCTCGGCAGTAGAGATTTGCATTTCTCGGCGCCCGATGAGATTAAGCGAATCAGGGTAGTTCGTCGTGCTGACGGCTATTATGCCCAATTCTGCATCAACGTTGAACGAAAAGAGGAACCCGTTTCTACTGGTAAAATGATTGGCATAGATGTTGGATTAAACCACTTCTACACGAATAGTGACGGCGAAACAGTTCCCAATCCTCGGTGTCTCCGCAAAAGCGAAAAAGCTTTAAAGAGATTGCAGAAGCGAGTTTCTCGGAAAAAGAAAGGCTCCCAAAGCCGGAAAAAGGCAATCAACAAGTTAGGAAGAAAGCACCTAAAGGTTAGTCGGCAGCGTAAAGACTTCGCCATTAAGACGGCGTTGTGCGTAGTAAAGTCTAACGATTTTGTAGCCTACGAAGACCTTCAAGTGCGTAACATGGTTAAGAATCATAAACTCGCTAAGTCGATTAGTGATGCTGCGTGGTCACAGTTTGCTCAATGGTTGGAGTATTTTGGAAAAGTGTACAGCAAAACAGTTATTGGAGTTCCGCCACAATACACATCTCAAAAGTGTTCAAACTGTGGTGATATTGTTAAGAAAACTTTATCAACCCGAACGCATATTTGCGGTTGCGGAACGATATTAGATCGCGATCACAATGCCGCGTTAAACATTCTAGCTAAAGGCTTGAAAGCTCATACAGGAATTGATTTAAATACGGTGGGGCACACCGGAATTCACGCTAGGGGACAGACTGATCTCTACTCGCTGGTGGTGACATCAACGAGCAAATCAACTGGATGATCCAAGAATCCTCGCGCCTTTAGGCCGGGGAGTGTCAATAAAATATCTTTCCGGTTAAAAGTTAAAGCCAGTGCGGAGCAACCAAACCCATTGAGTGTCGTTGCGGCTGTCATTCTCAGGATTAACAACGGCCCAAACACCAGGGGTGATGGAAATGTTGTCGTTGACCTGAAAGCGATACAACGCTTCAATGTGATAAGAAGTATCTCGCTCGCGGCGCACATTACTGCTCGTCATATTTGTACCCGTCTCATCGGCAATCCTGCCCAAGTTGCCGAATTCCAAACGGGTTCTCAGCAGATCGCGACCGGTGAAGCTGGTTTCAAAATTTAATCGGCCGCGGTTGGCAATAATAGTGTTGGTGCGATCGCGCGAATCCCCAACACTGTTACCGGAGGTATCTGTTACCACCACGATAATTTCCGCATTCAGCTTCGTTGTAGTCGAGAACTGATTCGCTTCTAGTTCGGCTGTGCGTGCATCGAGAGCATCGACTCGACCCCGCAACACTGATAATTCTGTTGCAAATTCTGCTGGCAGCTTTTGGACGATCGCTAAATCTTCCCCAGTAATCAGGTTGGTTGTTCCTGTGGTAATTAGTTCGCTGAGTCGATCGAGACAGCTATTCAATCCTGCTGCAAATTCGTACCGCCCCGTCGCGCGGTTTCCTCTATAAGTGCCGTCGGGATAACCGGCAATGCAGCCGTAGCGTTCTACTAGAGATTGCAGCGCCTGAAACGCCCAGTCAGTTGGTTTTACATCCGAGAGTTGAGAGACAGAATTCACTTGCGCGAAGGGGTCTTCTGCCAAGGTATTTAACGGTTCAGGAGCAACTAATTTATCAATTGGTGCAGCAAAAGTTGGGGATGATGTTAGTAGAAATACAGCAGGTTAACCCAGGATAAAAGCAGTAATCAGGTGATAAAAATGCTGGATCTGCATAAGAAAAAGCTCCGCATCAGGAACCGAGACACCGAATTAGTAATACCTTTACGCTGCGCTTGAACCTGTGCGAACTTTGTCAATCGTCACTGCGATAATTATCACCAAACCTTTGACAACTAATTGCCAAAAGAAAGACACGTTCATGAGAGTTAGTCCATTGTTGAGCAGGGCAATAATTAAAGCCCCCAGCAAAGTACCCCAAATAGTGCCAATTCCACCTGTGAAGCTCGTTCCTCCCAAAATTACAGCAGCGATCGCATCTAATTCGTAGCCCTGCCCCAACATCCCCGTCGCACTGTAGAGGCGCGAGGCGCTCATAATTCCACCTAAACCAGAAAGCAACCCACTCACACCATAGACAAATAACAGCACGCGACTCACCTTAATACCTGTCAATCGTGCTGCCCGAATGTTGCCTCCCACGGCATAAATATGCCTCCCTAGAACAGTCCGCCGCAAGACAAACCAACTCGCTAAAACTGCCAGAAAAGCGATAATAACTAACCAGGGAATAGGGCCAACATAGCTGTTACCTATCCAAGCGAAAGTGAGATTTCTATTGATAACTGTAGTGCCGTTAGCTACTAAATAAGCAACTCCCCGCAAAGCAGTGTAAGAACCCAGGGTTACGATGAACGGAGGCAAACCTAAATAAGCAATTAGCGAGCCGTTAAGTAATCCTAAAAATACTCCGGCTATTAACGCAGCCGGTACGGCAAACCAACCGAGGCCTGGAACTAAAGAAACCAGCACCCCGACAACTGCCGTCACGCCCAAAATTGACCCGACTGAAAGGTCAATTCCGCCTGTCAAAATCACAAAAGTCATGCCGGTAGCTAGGACAATATTGATCGATGCTTGCCGGATGACATTGATCAAATTTCCTACTGAAAGAAAGTTGGGCGTTACCAAGGAAAAAATTATACAGATCCCAACCAAAATTGGTAAGATACCGGCAACCTGAATAAAATTTCTCCAAGCTTGAGCTTTACTTGCTTTCTGCCGATCGCTCCCTGAATTTCTGCTGGTTTTTGTTTCCGTTTGACTCATGATTTTACTACCTCTTTTGCACCAGTGGCATAAGCCATAATGTTTTCTTGCGTAATCTTTTCCCCAGTCGAGCCACCTACTTCACCGACGAGGCTTCCTGCTCGCATCACTAAGACGCGATCGCTCATTCCCACAATTTCCGGCAGTTCGCTGGAAATCATCAAAATAGCTACACCTTTGGCTGCCAAATCGCTAATAATTCGATAAATTTCGCTTTTTGCGCCAATATCCACACCCCGCGTCGGTTCATCTAGCAAAAGTACCTTGGGGTTGATAGCCAACCAACGCGCTAGCAGCAACTTCTGCTGATTTCCTCCAGAAAGATCCATTGCCCTGATGCTCGGACTTGCAAGGCGAATCTGCAAATTATTAATAGCATCATTGACAATTTTCAACAGAAAATTTGAGTTGATAATGCCAGCTTTTGCTTCTCGATCGAGGACATTCATGGTGATATTTTCCCCCGAAGTTGCCTCCAAAAATAGTCCAAGAGCCTTGCGATCTTCGGGTACGTAAGCAATTCCGGCGGCCATTGCTTCATTGGGTGTCGAGACATTGAGATGACGATTTTCGAGTTTTATTTCACCGCTTGTCTTTCGATCTGCACCAAAAATCAGGCGGGCAAGTTCTGTTCTGCCAGCGCCAACTAAACCCGCTAAACCCAGAATTTCGCCCGCATGAAGTTGAAAAGTGGCAGGCTTTACTTTGTGGCCGTCGCTTAAATTTGTTACGTCAAGAACAACAGCACCCGGTGTTATTTGATGCTTGTTTTCGTACAAATCCTGTAAAGAACGACCCACCATCATTTCCACCAAGCGATTGGCAGAAATTTCGTGCTTTTCAAGAGAGCCAATATACCCGCCATCTCGGATGACGCTCACGCGATCGGCAAGAGCATAAATCTCTTCCATCCGGTGGCTGATGTAAATAATAGCAATGCCCTCATTCCGCAAGCGTCGAACCACTTCAAAAAGCTTATCTGTTTCGCGGTCTGAAAGCGCGGCCGTCGGCTCGTCCATTACTAAAATTCGGCTTTTATCTTTGAGCGCTCTAGCTATTTCCACTTGCTGCTGTTCGGCAATTGAAAGTGTGGAAACCAGGTCTCCAGCATCAAAACTTGCATCGAGGTTTGTTAATACCTCAGCGGCCCTACGCCGCATTTCATCTTGGTCTAGAAATGTACCTGCTTTCTTCAGTTCGCTGCCCATAAAAATGTTTTCAGCAACTGTCAGATTGTGGGCGAGATTGAGTTCTTGATAAATAATCGCTATCCCTAAATTTCTGGCTTGACCTGGGTCTGTCATCTTAACAGCTTGACCGTCAATTCTGATTTCGCCTGCATCAGCTATGTAAGCTCCCGCCAGAATTTTCATCAGCGTACTTTTGCCCGCACCGTTTTCCCCCATGAGGGCGTGGACTTCGCCTGGGTAAATGGTGATATTTACATCGTGCAAGGCTGTAAAACCGTGAAAGGTTTTTGTAATACCTTGCATTTCGAGGACGGGCTTAGTTTTAATTGAATCTTGAGTGCTATTTACCATCGTAAATACCTTAAGGAAATCTGCTTGACTATTAAACTTATATCCCCCTTTTTAAGAGGGGGAGAAGATGCTTTTCAAAGTCCCCATTCTTAAGGGGAATCTAGACTCGGGTAAAAACGGGATTCCTCCAAGGTTTTAGTCTTAACTTGACACGAAGAAGGTCACTCGCTTGTCCAGCCTTTATGTTGATTGACGTTTTCGCGAGTAATCAGCGCGACTGGAATCAGAATGTTTGGATTGGCTGGCTTTTTGCCTTTCCGAATGTCGTTGCCGACTTCAACTGCCTTGGCTGCCATGCGAAAGGGATCTTGAGCTGCTGTAGCCACAAATAGACTGTTGTTCTGCTTGAGCGCATCTAAAGCTTCAGGTGCACCATCAACTCCAACAATAAAGAATTCGCTCCTTTGTGCTTGTTTGGCTGCTAGTTCTGCACCAATAGCACAGGGGTCATTAATTGCAAAAACAGCATCAATTTTTGGGAAGGAAGTAAGCAAATCGCTCATCACTCTTAACCCGCCATCGCGGCTGCCTTCAGCGTTCTGATCTTTGGAAAGAACCTTGAGATCGGGATATTTGGAGAAGACACTCTGGCAGCCCTGAACTCGCTCGACCACTGAAGCGACGGGAGGCCCGTTGATAATCACAACGCTGCCTTTTCCTTTCAAGCGATCGACTATATATTGACAGCTTACTTCGCCAGCTTGCACGTTATTTGAAGTAACTGTGGCATCAACACCTCCCTCGGCGGCGGTATCAACTGCAATTATCGGAATTCCGGCTTGCTTGGCTTTTTCGACAGCGGGTGCAATGCCTTTAGTGTCCGCAGCATTGAGTATAATAATGCTGACATTAGAGGCAATAAAGTTTTCGATTTGATTAAATTGCTGATTTAAATCGTCGCCGCTGGAAACGAGAGTTGTCCTCACGTTTGCACCGCCGAGTTTCTTGGCTTCGGCCTCAGCGCCCTTGCCGACTTGTACGAAGAATGGATTGCCGAGGTCGCGGACTGCTACAGCAACTGATGAAAGTTCGGAGTTGCTTGGTTGTGTGCCGTTTTGAGCGTTCCGGGAAGCTGCTGTGCAACTTGCCAGAGTGCTGCTGAGTAGACTAAAAAGACTGAGTGCGATCGTTACTCGTTTCACCTCAAACTCCCATGAAGGCCCGTTTGGAGAGAGTCGTTCGTAAATATGACGTTGCCAACCTAACATTAGCTTTGTTAGGTTTAAGCTCGAATACCTAATGTTTTAGGTAGCAGGCTTTTCTTTGTACATGATTGTACGATATCTTGTTTCTTTTCTGCTCGTAAAACTTTCTCGCTGGTTTCGTTAGACTACTTTTGCAAAAATAAAAAATACGAAGAGCCAGTATCCATTCTTCTTGTCAAAAAAATCAAGTATCGTTGATTTTTTTTAATGCTTTATGAGCATTAATTCTTTTACGTTTTGAGAAAAATTTAAGAGAATATTTTCGACAAAATATTTCAGAAATTGCTTTTAAAACCTGGCAGAGTCATATTGAATCTAACTCTCTATGTTTGCTGATGATAACAGTTCAAACCTGGCTCGATATCTATCTTTGGATAGACCATACTTTTACTAAAGACTAAAAATGCGATCGCCTCGATCGGCACCGATATGCTAATCCGCAGTCTGCTCGGACGCGCCGCGCCAACTTAATAAATCTTAAATTTTGCTTGGGGTAGGATATTGTAAAAAATCATTAAGTTTTCAGTCAATTACGGTAGACTATAGTAAACTGCAAACAATGTCTCGCACTCACCGATGCAGCCCGTTAAAAGCCCTAGTAAAAAAGCAGATAGTCGCTCAAAACCAACGGTGAGAGTAGGCGAGTCAAATATTTGCCTGTAAAACCTGCAATTACAGTCATCTTGATATGGTTTAAAAGCTCTGGATAATGACGATCGCCCTTTTTGGCAAAATCACTATACTGCAATAATTGTCTGGGCTGTCAATGCCTAAATCTGAGATGCGATCGACAAATCACCTATTCTGTTTCCTAGAAATATTTTCCAGCGAAGGCGGCATTCAATCCTACGCCCGAGACATCCTGAAAGCTTACCTGTGCATAACCGCAGGGACAAACTCAGCGCCACAAGCTGAAATATTGCTGTTGCGAGATTCTCCAGATTGCCAAAATCCCTTCGAGTCAAAAAATCTCAAATTCTCTTACATAAAAACTCATCCCGCTTGGCTTGGTCGTCTTAAGTTTGCCGCAAAATTGCTAACTTGTTTGCTGCAAAAACGACCTGAACGGGTTTTTTGCGGTCACATCAAACTCGCACCGCTAATTAAAACCTTATGTCAGCCGCTGGGAATTCCCTACACGATTTTAACTTACGGTAAGGAAGTGTGGGAACTGCTGGAGCCCAAATATCAAACAGCAATGAGACAAGCCGATCGCATTTGGACGATTAGCAGGTACACGCGCGATTGTACTTCCGAAATTAACCAATTAAATCCCGAAAAATTCCAAATAGTGCCTTGTACTGTAGATAAAAATATATTTACTACTGGGCCCAAACCGCTGCATTTATTACAAAAATACGATCTGGTTGGTGCTAAAATATTGAACACTGTGGCTAGATTGCGATCGAGCGATTTTTACAAAGGCATCGATGTCACAATTCAAGCTTTGCCGGAAATTGCCAAAAGTTTTCCCAATGTGAAATACTTAGTTATTGGACGCGGGGACGATCGCCCTAGATTAGCAAAAATCGCCCAAGATTTGGGAGTTGCCCAAAGAGTAATATTTGCGGGTTTTGTACCGACAGAAGACTTAGCAGCACATTACCAGTTGGCGGATGCTTATGTAATGCCCTCCCAGGAAGGCTTCGGTATAGCTTATTTGGAAGCTCTAGCTTGCGGAGTACCGGTGCTGGCGGGGGACGCGGACGGTTCGGCAGATCCGCTGCAAGATGGTAAACTGGGATGGCGAGTTCCTAACCGAGATGCGGCAGCAGTAGCGGTTGCTTGTGTGGAAATTTTGCGAGGACAGGATCAAAGGTGCGATCGCGCTTGGTTGAGGGAACAAACCCTGGCAAGATTTAGTTTTGAATCCCTTTGTCAATCCTTACAAGGAATTTTTCAACCCTCTCACTCTGATTAACTTATAACGTAGAGAGCGGTTTCTCCGTGTATGATGGGAAAATTAACTCGAACAACTGCGTGATTTTCTGAGTAGGATAGAGTTATGCCTACGTGCAAAGACACCCAAGGAGACCACCGTGAACCAAGGCACCCCCAAAATTTCTTTAAAGCTACCCCGTATTAGCAATTGGCTGATACTGCTGGGCATCGCGTGTGTGTTGGTGTCAATTGGTTTGGGTTGGATAGTTAAATCAGTATTGATTGTAGTAGCTTTTTTGCTGCTGACACCTGTAGTCGCATTTTTCGCGCTTCAGTGGTGGCTGAAACGCAATTTAATTGAAGACAAGTGTCCAGTTTGTCAATACGAATTCACAGCTTTAAATCAAACTCAGTTTCAGTGTGCTAATTGTGGCGAACCTCTGAAAATAGAGGAAGGTCATTTTAGCCGTTTGACGCCGCCCGGTACGATCGATGTTACCGCAGTTGAAGTATCATCAGTCCAACAGTTGGAAGATTAATCAGTAGTCAGTAGTCAGTAGTCAGTAGTCTAGGGTTTACGCAAGGGTTGGCAGAAACCGGGTTTTTCACGAATCTACTTCGTTTTAGCGCGCAGAAACCTCCAAAAACCCGGTTTCTCAGAGTCGCAGTGCGTCCGAGAAGTGAAATATTCGCCTGTGAAAATTGCTGAGACAAAATTACTTTTCTAGACGGACTGCGTACCACTGCAAAAACTTTCCAGGCCCGACATCTAATTCACAATAAGTATCAATTAAATACTTGGCTTGAGCTTCCACGCCAGATATTTTATGCAAGTCCTGCGGCAAATCTTCGTGTTCCTCGGCTAACACTGCTTTCAGCTTTTCTAACAGTTCCGCCGCAGTCAAAAACTGCTCTGACTGGTTTGTTTCTAAAACCACAAATGTGTCTTCGTCATACAGTGACATAGTTTCAAAGGTTGAGGTTAATTATTTCTAAAGTTTCGTACACTTAAGCGATCGAAAGTATAAACTCTTAATTACAATTTTTCAGCCCCGGCTCGATCGTG
The DNA here is from genome assembly GCF_036701795.1 of Microcoleus sp. N9_A1. Lineage (NCBI taxonomy): Bacteria > Bacillati > Cyanobacteriota > Cyanophyceae > Oscillatoriales > Microcoleaceae > Microcoleus > Microcoleus sp. N9_A1. Next base: position 106,518 of record NZ_JAUBRI010000012.1, on the reverse strand, counting down.
TTACAATTGAACAACATCAGAATTCCTACCGGATTACCGTTATTAACTTACTTGTTAGCTTACTTGTTAACCGAGTTCTCAACAGATCCGACACAGCATTTCTGAGGATATTTGTCAAGTGCAAATTTGTCAAGTGTCAAATTGTCAAGAAATATACGATCGGCTGTATCTAATTATAACTGGCACTATACATTCCCATGATCACATCTTCCACTTCAACCCCTGTTGCGCGCAAGCCCTCTAAGTCAGAAGGTCTCAAAGAACGCAGCAACTATTTACGAGAACCCGTTGCGACTGAACTGTTACAAGACACAACCCACTTCACCGAAGACGGGATTCAGATTCTCAAATTTCACGGCTCGTACCAGCAAGACAACCGCGACAATCGAGTTAAAGGACAAGAAAAAGACTATCAGTTCATGCTCCGCACCCGCAATCCCGGCGGGTTCACTCCGCCGCAATTATACCTAGCCTTAGACAAGCTATCTGAAGAATACGGCAACCACACCCTTCGCGTCACAACTCGCCAAGGTTTCCAACTGCACGGCGTGTTGAAAAAAAATCTTAAAGCAGTGTTTTCCTCAATTATTAAAAATATGGGGTCAACCTTGGGAGCTTGCGGCGACTTGAACCGCAACGTCATGGCACCTCCAGCACCGTACAAAAATCGCCCCGAATATGAGTATGCGCTGCAATACGCCAACAATGTCGCCGATTTGCTAACGCCGCAAACCGGTGCTTATTACGAAATTTGGCTGGATGGCGAAAAAGCTGTTTCGGCCGAGGAAGACCCCGCAGTGAAGGCGGCGAGACAGCAAAACGGCAACGGCACAATCTTTAGCGACGACAAAGAAGAGCCGATTTACGGCGAGCATTATATGCCGCGGAAGTTCAAGTGTTCCGTTACCGTGCCGGGAGATAATTCGGTTGACTTGTACTCTCAGGATTTGAGCTTGGTGGTAATTACCAATGAAGCTGGCGAGTTGCAAGGTTTTGACGTGTTTGCTGGCGGCGGTTTGGGTCGCACTCACAACAAAGAAGAGACTTTTGCGCGGGTTGCGGATGAGATTTGCTATGTTGCCAAGGATGATGTTTACTATTTGGTCAAGGCAATTGTAGCAACCCAAAGAGATTACGGCGATCGCACAGACAGACGGCACGCGCGGCTGAAGTACCTGATTAACGACAAAGGTGTACAGTGGTTCCGCGAAAAAGTAGCAGAATATTTTGGCAAGCCGCTAGAAGCCTTTAAACCGCTGCCTGAGTGGCAGTATTTGGATTTCTTGGGCTGGCACGAACAGGGAGACGGCAAGTTGTTTGTCGGCATTTCTGTGGATAATGGCCGGATTAAGGATGAAGGCTCATTTCAGCTAAAAACAGCTTTGCGGGAAATTGTGCAGAAGTACAACTTGCCGATACTGGCGACGCCACACCAAAACGTGCTGATTTACGATATTTCGCCGGATCTCAAACAGGAAATTCAGGGAATACTCGATCGATGCGGCATTCAGCGAGAAACTGCGATCGACCCCTTAGTACGCTATGCGATGGCCTGTCCGGCAATGCCGACTTGCGGGCTGGCGATTACCGAGTCCGAGCGCGTGATGCCAAGCATTTTAGAGCGAATTCGGGCACTTTTGACCAAAGTTGGTTTAGAAGACGAGCATTTTGTGGTGCGGATGACCGGTTGCCCAAATGGATGCGCCCGCCCTTATATGGCAGAATTGGGGTTTGTCGGGAGTTCTCCGGAATCCTACCAGATTTGGCTGGGCGGTTCTCCCGACCAAACGCGGCTGGCAAAACCCATTGAGGAAAAGCTGCACGTCAATAATTTTGAAGCTTTTCTGGAGCCGATTTTTGTTTATTTCAAGCAAAAACGGCAAAAGAGTGAGAGTTTTGGCGATTTTTGCGATCGCGTCGGGTTAGAATCTATCCGTCAATTTGTAACCAACTACCAATCTGCTGACTCGATGACAACTGAGATTAATGAATTAGAAGTTACGTCTAGTAACGATGACGGAAACGAGACTGCCACTGCTAGCGGTGGCAAAGTCCGCCGTCGAATTAGCGTCCGCGATGAAATCTACAACGAGCTCAAGGAAGAAGCTGCCCGTCAGGGCAAGCCGATTACACAGCTAGCTACAGAAGCGATTTCCACTTATTTAAAAAAGATTAAGGAGGAAGCATAAGCCGATTTGCAATTTTCGATTTTTGCTAGCATCAAATAAAACTCACGCAAAAATAATATAAAGGCAGAGCATTTGCAGAAAAAAACTTGGATTTTTAACATAAATCTGGTTGTAAATGCTTTGCCTTTATTATTTATGAGCGGTTGAAACCCCGCCTGCCTATCTCCTCTCATTCTCTCTTCCTCTGCGTTCTCTGCGTTCTCTGCGGTTAAATAAAAAAAATCTCTAATAGAAAACGAACAATCCCAAATTCAATGCCTCAATTACAAAGATTAGCAATTACTGCCCCTCAAATTTGCGATCGCCAAATCGACTTAACTAGAGAACAGCAGCATTATTTAAATCGAGTGCTACGTTTGCAAGCGGGCGATCAATTTATTGCAATGGACGGACGGGGACATTGGTGGTTAGCAGTCCTAGAAGCACGGGAAACCGGGTTATTTGCCTCGATAGCAGAGGAGATTGCTGTAAACATGGAGCTACCAGTGGAAATAACTTTGATGGCGGCATTGCCCAAAGGAAACGGCTTTGACGAGGTTGTGAGACAGGCGACGGAGTTGGGTGTGGCAAGTATTGTTCCGGTAACGAGCGATCGAACTTTGCTCAAACCAAGTGCTCAAAAGGTCGATCGCTGGAGAAGGATTGCTGCGGAGGCGGCAGAACAGTCGGAACGTCAAATTGTGCCGACGATTTTAGAGCCTGTTTCGTTTGATATTGCTATCAAAGATTGCGGTCAAAAATATCGATTTATTTGTGTGGCTCGCGGGGACAATCGGCATTTGTGGGATTGTTTGATTGGTTTAGAACCCCCCCAGCCCCCCTTGGTAAGGGGGGAGCAAGAATTAGAACCCCATTTTGTAGGGGCGGTGCCCCCGTGCCCGCCCCCGGCTGGGGGAGAATTATCGATTGTGATTGCTGTTGGGCCGGAGGGTGGATGGACTGAGGGTGAGGCGGAAAGGGCGATCGAATTTGGTTTTGAAGCTGTTTCTTTGGGTAGTAGAATTCTGAGGGCGGTGACAGCACCGATTGTTGCTTTGTCTTTAGTTGGCGCGGCATTTGAGAAGTGCTAATATCAACAAATAACAAAGAATTGATCGGATAGGTGGGTTGATGGGCAATGAAAATAGAGTTGAGGAAAGCTCGATCGCCCTTTTGGCCGATTCCCTACGGGATAGCTTCGCTTCACGCGCTTTTGGCAATTTTTGGTACAACATCAGTTTCTGCACAATCTCCGAGCTTTCCCATTGCTCAACAGATTAATTGCGATCGCCCGCAAGGAGATGTGCAAGTCAGAGCTTGTATTCGGTTGAGGTACGAAGCCTCGGATAAACGGCTGAACGAGGTTTACAAACAACTGATTTCCCAATTAAGTGGCGACGAGCGGGCGCTACTTTCCGAAGCACAATTAGGGTGGATTAAGTTAAGAGATAAAACCTGTGAATTTGAAGTTTATAAAAGTCGTGGCGGTACCGGTTATGGAGGTTTCCTTAATGAATGTTTGGAGCGCATGACGAAACAGCGCACTGCGGAACTAGAACAGTATTTAAAATAGAGATAAAATCAATACTCCGGACAGTTTTTGGAACGATACTACAAGCTTACGCGGGGCAAGGAGCATAAAAAAGTCGAATTAAATGTAAGTCAGGGGTGGAGGTGACATTGATTTAATTATCCACAGTGGGTCAAAGTCAAGCGAGCATAAGCCATTGGGCCATATAAAAACTGTCCGGACTATTGTAAAATAGGAAGTACAGCGTACAAGACCTGACAACAATAAAGAGAAACAAGTATTTATGAAAAGCAGATCGCCCTTCACCCTCACCCTCACCCTCATCTCAGCAATTGTAACCACAACCGTACCAGCAGTTTTCGCCCAGCGACAGCCATCAGCCAACGAAATCTACATCGATAAAAATTGCCAGCGCAATCAGCAACTACCGCAACTTGAAAGATTCACTATCTTTAGCAGAAACGAGTTTACAGCTAACGGTCAAAACTACTGGTTCTACGCCGCCCGCTATCTAGACGGAGCCGTGCTTTTCTGTACCTCAAAACCCAACTTCAACCAACCTAAACCTCTAACAGCAAAACAAATACAATCCCAATTTATTGACAAAATAGTCCGAGACCCCAACAACAAAACAGCCTTTATCATCGCAGTCAGAAACGGAAATGGCCCTGGTGCAACAACCACAAATTACCGCTTAGATTTGAGCAATGTCGATCGCCCAAAAGTCACCTCTCTCTCTCCCTCCTAGAGCGCCGAGAAACCTTAAAAGAAGGCGAATCCCGCGAACACGCCTTCCAAGGACGGGCTGGTCAACCTATTACGATCGACCTCAAAAGCAGAGCATTCGACCACAACATAACACTGTTCGACACCAGCGGCAAAAATATTGCCGAAAAAACAGGTAACTCCCAGAATCGCCGAGAGTCTCAACTCACTGTAAAATTGCCTAGTAACGGCACTTATAAAATAATTGTTAAAGGAGGCGATCGCACAAGCAAACGTACTTACACATTAAGCGTTAATTCCAATCAACTTTAACTTATATTTTTTTTACATCCAGTCAACATACATCTATACACATCCGCGTTCATCTGCGGTTAAAAATCCAAATATTAATTTTTCCCAACAGCCCAAAATCCCAAACTAACACAACAGCAAAAATTGTTAACCACTGGCGGAACCAACCAAACATCAGCCAAGATAGAAACAACGCCATTCCCGCAATCGCCATGACAGACATCAACCAAATAGCCGCCGCCCTAGAGGGTAAAGACTACAAACAAGCTGCCCAACTCATCAAACAACTACAAAAAGAATCCCCCGAAAATCCGTGGGTACAATACTATATCGCCCGCTACTACGAACTCACCAACAACCTCGAAAAAGCCCAAACAACCTACAAACAAATACTCCGCGACATCACCAACGCCAAAATCGTCTCCCAGACCCGCCAAGCTATTCAACGGATTGAAACCGCACAACAAAACCTCCGCCAACAAGCCATAGAAACCGCCAAAAACGACCCCAGCAACCTCGAACCCGGACTCCTCATCCTCGAACCCGTGAGTCCCGAAAACAAAGCCGCAGCCATTCAACATATCAGCAGAATATTTAAAATCGACGCCTACACAACGCGGATGCAAATCCAAAGCCGCGGCTGGAGACTCTACAAAACTGGCCCCATCGCCGAACTCCGAATTTATGGTCAAGAACTCCTCAACGCCGGCATTCCCGTATTTTGGGCAACCCTAAGCGATATTCAAAAAATCCAAATCTTCCGAGTGCAACACTTCCAGTCTCTCTCTTCCCCAGCCGTTGTTTGCAAAGATAAACTCTCACGACTCGGTGCGATCGAATTTAGCTGGTCAGAAGTCACCCAAAGAGTAGAAGGCTTGTTGCCGATGTTCATCGAAGTCATGGACTACTCACCCAACCGAAGAAAGGAGCAATTTCGCCACAGAGAAATCAGGCAAGATTACGCTCAAATCTGTGACTTGCACATTCCCAGCAGAAACTGCATTCTGCGAATTTGCGACCAAAGTTACGAATTTCAACAAGGAGTTGACTTCACCAAAGCTTCAGCCGATCTCCCCACTTTACCGAACCAGAAAAACAAAATATCGAGAGTCAAAAACTCTCAACAAATTCCTCAAAGTACCACCAGAATTAACTGGAATCACTTACTGGAAATATTCGATCGCCAGCTTGACATTACAGTTTGGTCAGAATTTACGCCCTTTGCCGAGACAGTGCTCGATTACACTAATATGTTGAGCAAGATCGAATCTCATATAGAAGTCGATCGCAAATCCGAAACTCCTTGGGACTCAGCTTTTCAGCTATACAGCGCATTAGCCTTCCTCAGAAAGGAAAAAAATAGGGAATAGAATAAAGAGTTAAAATTAAAAATGAGTAATGCCATTTTTTAAATTTTTAACGCCAGCATTTGGAGTTATCCAATGCCCAATTCCCTATTATCAATTCCCAATTTCCTATTTCGTTTTCACCTGACGAGCCATTTCCCGGAAATTGTTCATGCTGGGGCCAGGGCTCCGACGACTTCCAGTTGGTGTCGGCATTAAATTATTAGGAGCAAAAGTCCGAATTGGTTCAGCTTGACTCTGCACTTTCCCGTTAGTTGCTGCCGCTGCAGGTACCTTCACGGGTTCCTGAGTATTAGCAGGAACGCTAGCGACTGGTTCCTTTTCTTTCTTAGACTTTTTCTCTACCTTAGCCTTCTTAACAGGTTCAGACTTCTCAGACTTCTCAGACTTCTCAGACTTCTCAGACTTCTCAGACTTAACAGGCTCAACCTTTGCCGGTGCGATCGCAACAGGCTCAGCCTTCGCAGGCGCAACTTTTGCTGGTTCCTTAGCTCCCGATTCGCCCAAATCTAGGAAATATTCAGACTTTTTCAAGCCCAACAGTCTGCCAAAAAAGCCGAAAATACCGCCGAAGAAATTTTTGATAAAACCAAACATTAGACTTACTCCTTTTGTTCTTTTAGAGAAATTTGTACAAGCTTGTCAACAAGGTTAGACTACGAGGTAAGGCAACTTTTGTCTACATTTCTTAATCAAAATTTACATTTTGCTGTATTTAAGCTACCTCATCCAAGCAAATTTTAGGTATAAATACCATCACAGCTTTGCACTTATTTACAAGTATCTCAGAATTTGTTAGCCATTCCCACTAATTGTCGATCGTACCTCGATCCGATTCGCTAGCTGTCCTAGTAGGGGTAAAACTCCCTAGGGGAGTGATTTATGCTGTAATCAGCCAGAAATTTTATTTTCAAATGAACAGTTCGCTCGATCGCAATCCCGTCATCCTCATACACGGCATCTGGGACACAAAGATTATTTTCAACACAATGTCCGCCCGCCTCACCCAACTTGGATGGTCAGTCCACAGCCTCAACCTCACCCCCAACGACGGCAGCCTCAGCCTCGACTTACTAGCCAAGCAACTTGCAGACTACATCTCTGAAACCTTCGATCCAGAACAGCCTTTAGACATAGTAGGCTACAGCATGGGCGGCATCGTCAGTCGCTACTACGTCCAGCGACTCGGAGGAATCAACCGCGTACAGCGTTTCATCACCCTATCTTCTCCTCACAACGGCACCCTCACCGCCTATTCCCTACGCCTACCAGGATACCTGGATATGCGCCCCGATAGTGGCCTGCTGCGCGATTTGAATCAAGATGTGACAATGCTCAAACGCATAAACTTTACATCAATGTGGACGCCATTTGACATAATGATTGTACCAGCGAACAGCTCCCAAATGCCAGTAGGTAAAGAAGTTAAAGTAAACGTTTTGCTGCACCGCCAAATGGTGACAGAAACCCCAAGTATTAACGCATTAGTTGAAGAACTAAAAGCACCTATTAAAAATAAAATTCCCACTTAAAAATGAATAGCAATTTCAGCCGCAACCCAGTCTTGCTCATTCACGGAATCTTCCGAAAATCGGGAATTTTTTACAAAATGTCTGCCTACCTCACCCAACTGGGATGGTCAGTCTACACCCTCAATCTCTCGCCCCATTGGGGCAACGCCAGCATAGACGAATTAGCCCAACAAATAGCAGATTATATAGACAAAACCTTTGCGCCAGAACAGCATTTAGATATAGTAGGATTGAGCATGGGCGGTTTAGTAACTCGCTACTACCTACAAAGGTTAGGTGGCATTAACCGAGTGCAGCGCTTTATTGCGATATCTTCTCCTCACAGTGGTACTTGGATGGCTTACACTCTCTGGGGAAAAGGCTGCGTTCAAATGCGTCCGGGCAGTGCTTTTCTAGAAGATTTAAATCGAGATGCTGCCTTGTTGGAAAAGCTCAATTTTACTTCGATTTGGACAGATTGGGATTTCATCATCGTACCCGCTTCTAGTTCCCAAATATCTGCTGCCAAAGAAGTAAAATTGTCTGTTTTCGCCCATGCCATGATGGCGAGGCATTCCAGCAGTTTAAAAGCGGTCGCAGAAGCACTTTCAGAACCATTGAAAAATTCTTATTAACTTGTGGCGACTATCATTTGTACGGTTCGTCAGCATACAGATGCTCAATGACATACCAAATAACTCTCTGCTGACGCACCCTACTAGCTGTCAACTGTCAACTGTCAACTGTCAACTGTCAACTGTCAACTGCATCGCCAACTTCAGCGTATTCGCTGCGACCAAAAATTGCTTCAGTTTCACAATAATACTTGAACTCAAGTATATTGTGGAAAGGGTCTTCTAAGAAGAAAGTACGGTGTTCTGTAGGCAAACCGACAAATCGCCGTCTCGGTTCTTGATAGAAATTTAAGTTGTTTTGCTGGGCTTTCTCTAACAACGCTTCCCAGTCTGCTTCGGAAGTAAAAATTAACCCAAAATGCCTGGGATAGATGCCTCGCTGAGGCGTCAAAGCTTCGCGGCTGACGTGGGCGACAATTTGATGGCCACACAAACCCATAATCGCAGAATTTGGCGATTCGCGACCTAGTTCGCAGCCGAGCCCGTCTACGTAGAACGCTTTGGTTTGGGCAATATCGGTCACGGGGAAGGCAAGATGAAATAAGACTTGGCTCATGGAGGTACTAAATGCAAAATTCAGAATTGTTCTTTAATTATTTATCTTGGTCTAATCCTTGGTTGATGGCGATCGCCCTCAATACATTTTTACTCGCGATCGCCACCATTGCCCCAAAAAAATTGCTCACTCCCGCTGGCCAATTTCACGGCTGGATATTGGGCGTCCTCATCTGGGGCTGTTTGGGATGGCAAGGCTATGCTGTGGTGATGTTTTACTTTCTTGTCGGATCGGGAGTTACCCGCATCGGCCAACCCCAAAAAGAAGCAGAAGGCATAGCCGAAAAGCGTTCAGGCGCCCGAGGCCCAGAAAATGTCTGGGGTTCGGCTTTAACCGCTACTCTTTGCGCTGTGGGAGTTTTGGCATTATCTATTTTAGGCAATACAGGCAAGATGTCTGTACCACAAGATGCTATTTCCCTGTTATTGCTGGGTTACGCGGCGAGTTTTTGCACCAAACTTTCCGATACCTGCGCTAGCGAAATCGGCAAAGCTTACGGGAAGCGGACTTTTTTGATTACTAGCTTGCAGCCTGTACCTAGGGGTACCGAAGGGGCCGTAAGTTTGGAAGGAACGATCGCGGGTATTGTCGGCTCAATTTTGATTGCGCTTTTAAGTTGGGCCGTCGGATTAATTGACTTGGCAGGAATTCTTTTTTGTGTTGTTGCAGCTTTTATTGCCACGAACATCGAGAGTGTGATTGGGGCGACGGTGCAATCAAAGTTTGAGTGGCTGACGAACGAGGTGGTAAATTTTTTTAATACACTCATAGGAGCGATCGCAGCGATTATTTTAGCGGCGACATGGAGAGCTTTTTTAGCTTAGTTCATCCTGGACGCATTCGCTACCCAATCAACCGGGTTTTTTACGATAATTCAAACGATTAACGCAGTATTTTTGGAACAAAGGCCGGTTGCCCCGTCCAGGGCTATTAGCTATTAATCATTAGTCATTAGTCTCAAGCAATCAACTCATGACTAATGATTAATAACTAATCAAACTAAGCGTCGTCTTGCGGCCCAAACACCATTTGTACAATCATCGTCGGTTCGCCCCGCTTGTGATAGCGATCGGCCCAATTGCGAATAATTTCATCTAATTCCTCAAGGGCTTGGTCGAGCCGTTCCGGCGGAATATCCAAAGTCTCCATAATTCGCATCACCTTTGGTTGTTTTTCCGCCCAATCCTTCATCAGCCGGAAATATCTAGCCGTATCCTCAACCATAGTAAATGTCCGCTCTTCCTGCTCTGCGGGAGAGTAAGTAGCGCGAGTGAGGGCATAAAACGGCATTCCCCAAGGGGAATCAATACGAGTAACTGTCCCAGAATAAATCAAGCGTCGCTTAATGTGTTCTGCTAGAGCTTCGCTCAAAGGCATTCGCCTGTCTGGAGACATATCTTCTTGCGATCGCCTGTGCAGAAACTCGATCAACTCCATAAACTGAAAAGAATTGATCAGTTGAGCGTCTGGCGGATTCGGAGGAACCTTGCCTTCGAGATATTTTTTTTCATCTACAGTCAAATTGTTTCCCGGAATGCGAGGGCGTCCCGGCATCCAAGCATACTGTTCCAGCCAGACATAAGGAAACTGAATCAAATACCTAGGTTCTTGCGAACCCAACATTTTCAGCAATTTTCCCTGAGTCAGAGCTTCCCGGACTTCTTCAACAATCACCTTCACCCGTTTAGGCTCAATGTGATGCAAGTGTCCGGTCATCCGCAGGTTGTTGTCCTGCTCCATATAAGTCATATAAATGGCACACTTAGCCGCCGTTGCGGCCGCGTCTAGAAACGCCCCGTGCCTGTGCCCACTGGTTCTCATGGCGCTAAACGCCAGATATAGCATGATCTGATCCATTGCACTAGGGCTGAGGCTTTTGACCAGATCCAAAGAGTCATTTTTCATCACTATCCCCGAAATAGCCAAACTAGGAGGCATCTTGCGATCCTCCATTAAATTATTGCGAGAGCGCCGAATCAAGCATAGCCGACTGTCGCCGGAAAGCTTGCCAGCTACCCTAATATTCAGGTTAGTTAATTTCCCTGAGGTAACAGGGGCATGGGCTTAAAGGCTATCCACACCGCATAAGTGGTTCTTATTGGTGGCGAATTTAAGTAGATTGCTGCACCCTTTGCGCTCACGGTTTACCTATATATAAGTTAGTTATCGCAAGTTTATTATAGTGCAGCCGTTGAAAATTAAACCCTACCTGTGGGGGGGAGAACGTAAATAACTGTTGCGATCGGAGGAATTTGAGGCGGCTCCGATCGCAACAGTGCTTAAATACTCCTGGACGGCGACACCAGGTTCGATCGACTAAAATACGGGGTTGATGCCCTGGGATATCGGTTGAAAAACCCCACCATCGGAGTCCTGCGGGTAATTCCTATTTCATTGAAACATTTCAATACAAAACCGCCACCTACGAGAGTCTATCTTTAGGTAGATGGCAGCTCCAAGTTAATATGCGCTAATAGTAATACAAAAAAATCTCGTAATAACTGTCAAATAACTGTCAACAAAAAGTGCAGTTGCCTGACGAACCAGAAAAATTAGAGTCCCAGAAAATTAGTTTGCTCACTCGACACGGGCGGCATCGAAACCAGCCTCGAAATAAGTCAGTTGCGGAACTAGGTTTCTGGCAATGCGATTAAAATTGTTGTAGTGGCTGAATGTCAGTGCGGGGCTCCATAAAATTACGCCGTGGACTTCTGGGGCGAGGGAGCTCTCCTCTTTGTTGAGTTTGCGCTGACAACATATATTGAGCGGTGGCAGTTTCTAGCTGTTCGACTGGGGATTCAAGGGATAGAGCGGCGGTAGCACTCAAGCTAAGGCCCAACAGGCTCAATAAAGCAATTGCTGTGTAGTTTTTCATGGGTAGTATCCGTGTCAGTGTCTATTTAGAGATACGGACTTTTCCCTTGCTCATCAGGATTGATTTCCCAGAAATTGCCAGACTATTCAAAAAACATGATGTGAGAATTATTTAACTTTTCAAATTGTGTCACCCACAGTAAATTTTAGTTGCCTAACTTGACAGGGTGAAATGTATCTAAAGCCTTGAACATACAAAACCACTATTTATCGAAAGAGTAAATCTCTCGATAAATAGCGGTTGAAGCTTGAGATGATCATTTTTTACACAGAATAAGTATTCTAATGACTGTCAACAAGAAGTGCAGTTGCCAGACGAACCTGACTTTCCTAGAATCCCAGAAAATCCGATCGACACTGGCGGCCGAAACCGACTCATTGGTGGAACTCCCTTTCGTCCCATGCCATTAAAATGCTGGTATGTGATGGGTGTAAAGATGAGGCTGAATGAACTGTCTGCGTCCGCTGCCTCTTTCAGGAGAACGATCGCCTTTTTCTTGTTGAGTTGGCGCCAAGACAATATAATCAGCGGTGGCAATTGCCAGCAGTTCGACTAGGCATTCAAAAGCACTCTGGGCGCTGGCACTCAAGGTAATGCCCAACAGGCTTAGTAAAGCAATTGCAGTGTAGGTGTGCATGGGTAGTATCCGTGTCAGTGTCTATTACCTGATACAGACTTGCCCCGATCGATCAGGATAGATTTCTGTGCAATTTTCGGATCTTTGCAAAAAACCTCACCTCTTCAATTCTACGGATTCTGCCAGCAGCCAAGTACCGGCAAAATTCAGCCTGCCCCATACTGTCAGAGGCTTTTCGGTTTCGCAATTCTGTAAAAATCTGTCGGTTTCCGAGTCCAAAGTGACGAGTTGCCAAGTTTGACCGGCCGCAGATGCTGGGCTTGTCAGGGTTAGTGTCCAGTCTTGTTCGCCGATGCGGTGGAAAATGCCCGAAAATTGGGTCGGGGTATTTGCTGTTTTAATGCTTTGTTTCTCTACTGACTCCTGACATTCGCCGCTGGCGGGATATGCTTCAGGTCGATCGAGATAATAGCGTTGCCAATCGAGCCAATCCGATCGATCCCGTGTCAAATTAAATAAAGGAATAACTGCCGCCCTCGCCTCGGAATCTTGCAGCAAAGCTTCTTGCAAAACCCTCACCGGCAAATCGCGCGGCTGACATCCAGATTCCGCGCACAAAGCCGCCGCCATCCCCGCCGCCTGTCCGATATTCATCACAACAGGCTGCAAGCGAGTTGCACCGTTGGCGATGTGAGAGACGGAAATATTTTTTTCGCAGACTAGCAATCCGTCTGTACTCGCAGGAATTAGCGCACTGTAGGGAATTGTAAACAAAGTGCCAGTCCAGCGGCCGCCCCAACGGATTGATTTTGGCTGCAGAGGAATGTCGCCACTGGGGTAGTGGTGGTCATTAGCATAGTTGCCGATCGCAATTGTCTCGCAAATTCCCTCACAATTGATCGGCAATTTCGCAACTCTACCGCCGACAATCGGCAAAATATCTTGTTCTCTGACTGTACTTATTCCTCGCAAACGGCGGCTTTCTCGGTAGTAAGGATGTAAGGCGAAGGAAGGAAGAATGGGAGAATTTTGTTGATTTTCGCTCTGGGAAATGGGGAAAATGTTCTGTGCTAAGCCGTAGCGGTGGCCGAGTTGCATTTGAATGCAGCGGGCGAAACTTTGGCTGTGCCAGAGACTTTCTTGGAGGAATTCTTGTCGAGATGTTTCAGATGCAATTAGTCGATCAACCCCTTCACCATAATCATTACCTCGAATCGGCCAATTAATCATCAACAATCCGCCCGGAAGTCGGCCGTAATTGAGAAATTTTTCGGGGGTGTAACCGTCCCAAGCACCAGTAAATTGATCGGGATTGTCAACAGGCGGCGCGGGAATTTTTGGTGCAACCGCACCTAAGCCAAAATCCTGCATGATTGCCACCCAAGTCGGAGATTGCACCGAATACCGTTGTGTGAGATCGTTAGGGGCGATCGGCGCGCTGGGTTCTCCCCACTCGGCTTGGAATTCCCAACCCCAGCGGTACCCAACCTCCGCTAAAGCCAGCAAATCTCCCAATTCCGTTGCATCCAAAGTGATTTTTGCCGAAACCGTAAAATCTGCAAACCGAACGCCAGAAATGCGATCGCCCTCACATAGCACATCTTGAGCTGTTTGTCCAGAAATCCACTGCAAATTCGGCAAACATTTAACCCAATCAGCGAAAATTTCAGCACCGATGCGGGGATCGTAAGTAAAAAAACTGACCCAGCCCCAATCCAAACCTCCCGGCTGTCCCTGCTGGAGTTCCCGTAAAAAGGCGCCCCACAAACCGGTTTGAAAAGCTGCTAATTCATTGCCATCGGGGGCAGAAACGCCTGCTGCAGTCAGCATTCCTCCCAGCCAGGGGAATTCGCTTACTAAAATAGTTTTGGCACCTCGGCGGGCTGCTTGCACGGCTGCTGCTGTGCCGCCGGTGCCGCCACCGACTACCAAAACATCTGCTTTTAAGACCGAAGACATGGGCAATACCATTTTAGATTTTAGATTTTAGATTGCGAAAGGCTCAGTAAGGTGATGAGTGCACTACAGATAGATGTTCGGCGTTGGCGATCGCGAATTAAATTTTACTGTGTAAAGACTTGACAAATAATAAATCGGGAATTATGTATGCAGCGAGCGCACAATTTTGTTACTAAATGACTGCAGGAGCGATCGCAAATTTTGATTTCTCATTTTTGGTGCGCCAATATTGGCAATATGACACCGCGAATAACGATAATAGAAAAAAGGGAACAGCATCTATAAAGTTTTACGTCTTAATACTTTCCCAGTTACTAATTAACGGCTGAAAATGGAAAAAGGTTTTATTTTGTGGTTCACCGGGCTGAGCGGTTCCGGCAAGACAACTATCACCAAAGCTCTCGAACCCGAATTGAAGGCAAGAGGTTGCAAAGTTGAAATATTGGATGGAGATGTCGTTCGCACCAACTTGTCAAAAGGTTTGGGATTTAGCCAAGAAGACCGAGATACTAATATTCGGCGGATTGGATTTGTAGCTCACCTGCTGAGCCGCAATGGAGTAGTCGCAATGACCGCAGCTATTAGCCCCTACAGAGCAATTCGCGACGAAATTAGAGCAATGGAGCCCAATTTTGTTGAAGTATATATCACAGCGCCGTTAGAAGTGTGCGAAGGTCGCGATGTCAAGGGACTATACGCTAAGGCGAGAGCAGGAGAAATTAAGGGTTTTACGGGAATTGACGATCCTTATGAAGAACCGCTTAATCCTGAGATTATTTGTTACACAGAGCGAGAAAGTGTGGAAGAGAGTGTTAAAAAAGTTCTGACCAAGTTAGAGCAGTTGGGTTACATTTGATGTTGGCGGGGTTGGATGAGGATAGGGGCAAAAAGCGATGGTGGTGAAAAGTTATTCGCGCAAGGTGCAACTTGAGAAAAAATCTCACCCTTGTTTCCCCTTCGCGGAGAGTCCAAGGGAAGAAGTTCTCCCCTTTTCTGCAAAGAGAGGGGCTGAGGGAGACGTTTCCAGCAAAAGCTGCAAGCTGGGTTATTGGGTAAGCAATGCTGTCAAAAGTTTAATTGCCCAAAGTTTAACAGTGTCAGTGCTCGCGGCGGTGGGTTCATCTCCTGCGGCGGCCCAGTTTATGCCTCCTCCTCCTCCTCCTGGTGATACGGGTTCTCCTGTTCCTGTACAAGTACCCGCAGCGCCGGGATTTCCCGCAAGTGCGCCTTCAAGTGTACGATCGGAAGTTTACACTTTGGGAGCGGGCGATCGTATTCAAATAGACATCTTCAACGTCCCGGAATACAGCGGCCCCAACGGTCAACACCAAGTACAGGCAGACGGTTCCCTGAGTTTGCCGTTAATTGGCAGCGTTTCCGTGTACGGGATGACCTTAGAACAAGCTTCTAATGCTGTTAAAGACAAATACGGCAAATACCTTAAACGTCCTTGGATTACCCTCAAACTGCTAGCGGCACGTCCTTTGCAAATTGCGATCGCGGGCGAAATTAACCGCCCCGGAGCCTATACAATATCCTCAACAGCAGGCCCCGGAGGCACAGCAGAGCAAATGGGAACTCAAATGCCAACGATATCGAGGGCTCTGCGAATGGCCGGCGGAATTACGCAGTCAGCAGACGTGCGACAAATCAAAATCCGCCGCCCCCAGCGCAACGCACCGGAACAAATTATTAGTGTGGATTTGTGGGAATTATTGCAAAACGGCGATTTGCAGGCAGATCTGACTTTGCGCGACGGCGATACTATATTTATTCCCACTGTAACTAGCCTCAACATCCAAGAAGCACCGACTTTAGCAGTAGCTAACATTACCGGACAAAGCACTCAACCAATTAATATTGCTGTGGTGGGCGAAGTAACTCGCCCCGGTACTTATACTTTGGCAAAAGAGGCTCAAAGTAGGGTACAAGAGAATGAAATGGGTGAAAATTCTGGTTTGTTTGCTGCCAGGGAAACCAACGGCGGGGAAACTGTTTTGCCGCAAACTGTAACGAGGGCAATTAAAATGGCGGGCGGCATTACGCCGGTAGCTGATATCAGACAAATACAAGTTCGCCGACTGACGCGGGCGGGTACAGAACAAATTATTAATGTGAATTTGTGGCAACTTTTGGAAGGGGGAGATGTATCCCAAGATTTAGCGCTGCAACAGGGAGATACGGTAATCGTTCCCAAAGCCGAAAATCTTGATGAAACCCAAGACGAACAAGTTGCTAATTCTAATTTTTCACCGGATACGATTAAGGTGAACATTGTGGGAGAAGTCGTGAAACCGGGAGCGATTGCGGTGCTGCCAAACACTACTTTAAATCAAGCGCTGGTAGCAGCAGGAGGTTTTAATAAAGCGCGGGCCGAAATGGATTCGGTGGATTTAATTCGCCTCAATCCTAACGGCACTGTTTCGCAGCTAACTGTTAAGGTTAATTTTTCCGCAACAGCAAATCAAGAAACTAATCCCAAACTGCAAAATAATGATGTAATTATGGTAAAGCGATCGGGCCGCGCTACGTTCTCGGATAATGTAGGTGGGACTCTCGCTCCTCTCAGCCCGCTGTTAGGAATATTTCGGTTGTTCAATATTTTTCGGTGATTTGAATAGACTGGCATTAAGACCTCAGAAACCCGCTTTATAGAAAAAATTGCGGTTTGGCAATGCAATATCTAGGAATCAACCAGTTTCCTAAAACTCCGCCACCAATACAGACGTTTAAACTAATAAGTTGTAGAAATCCAATGAAACCAGGCAAAAGAGCTCAATTAGCACTGTTTAATAACCATAAAAAAGCCGCTGATCTGCAAAAAATATCTTCTGTCCTTTATGAAGAAGATCAATTTTTAGGCAGAGACAAAACACAGGAAGAAGAGTTAAGTTTTTGGGAAGTTTGCCGCAGTCGCTCCATCTTAGTCATCGGCGTAGCCGCGGCAGTGACTACCGGGGTTTTCGCCTGGACGCTGAATCAAAAAAGCGAGTACGAAGGGCGCTTTCAATTATTAGTAGAACCAGCAGTTACGCAAAATACTTTAGCAAAAATATACTCCGGGGATCTGAAACTGCAACCAGCAGCCCCCGCGACGACAGAAAATGCCGGTTTTGACTACGAATCCCAAATTCAAGTTTTGCAAAGCCCGCAAGTAATGTCGCCGATTATTAAACAGTTGCAGGCTAAGTATCCCGAAATAAATTACAATTACCTTTTGAACCAAAAAGCCGATAATTTGCCGTTTTCTCAGGAAACTAGGTTATCAATTAATCGCTTCAAAAATACCAAGATTATCGAAGTGAGATATCGGGATTATGATCCGAAAAAAATTCAGTTTGTTTTGGAAAAAGTTGCGCTAGGCTACCGCAACTATAGCGCGCAAGATACCAGAACTCAAATTAGTCAGACTCTGGATTTTGTGAAATCGCAAATTCCCAATCAGCAAAAGCGCCAACAAGCTCTGCAAACAGAAATTCAAAAATTGCGGCAGCAGTACAATTTCATAGATCCGCAAATTCAAACCCAACAGCTTTCGCAGCAAATCAGCCAACTTCAAGCGCAAAGATTGGACGCGCAAACGCAGTTCAACCAGCAGAGATTGCTCTATTCCAATCTGCAAAATCAGCTCGGACTAAACCAGCAGCAAGCGCTGATGGCTTCGGCTCTGAGTCAAGCTCCCCGCTATCAAGCGATGCTGACTCAATTGCAACAATTAGAAGGGCAAATTGCGATTAACTCGGCTACGTTTACAGACCAAACTCCGCAAATGCAATTGTTGCGAGAACAGCGCAAGAACCTGATTCCTTTGTTGAAGAAAGAAGCCCAAGAGGTTCTGGGAACTGATTTGGCTAAGGTAAGTTCACAAGTGCTGGCTTTTCAAGATCCGGTGCGGATTAAGTTAATCGAGCAGTTTATCGGTACTGCTAATTTAATTCAGGTGCTGGGCGTGCGGAATCAAGTTTTGGAACAAGCTGCTAAGCAGTTGAATCAATACTCTCAAAAATTCCCGGTGATTTTGCGGCGCTATTCTGATTTGCAGCGCGAGTTGGATTTGACTAACAATACGCTGAATGGTTTGCTGGCAAAACAGCAAGCTTTGCAGCTTGAAGCTGTGGGCAAAAAAGAGGTGGCTTGGGAAGTTATTGCTAAGCCGGAAATTCCGCGCTACAAAAATGGCGAGTTGATGGCTGTTGCTCCGATTATGCCTTTGAATTTGGCTTTGGGGGGATTGGCTGGTTTGCTGTTTGGTATGCTGGCGGCGCAGTTGGCGGAACGGTTTAACAATAAAACGGTGTTCCAAACTCCAGAGGATGTCAAACAGTCGATTCGCCTGCCTTTGTTGGGGGTGATTCCTGCTAGCGATAAAATTTTGAGACTTCCTCCTGCTGAGACAAGCCCGGTGGATGTGGCAATTTCGCCGATGCCGACGGATGCTTTTCAAGAAGCTTTTCGCTCGCTCAATGCGAATATTCGTTTACTAAACCTTGATACTCCAATCAATTCTTGTGTAATTACTTCTTGTCAAGTAGCTGACGGCAAGTCTACTGTAGCAGTCAATCTGGCGCGGGCGGCTGCTGCAATGGGCCAGCAAGTGCTATTGGTGGATGCGGATTTGCGGCGCCCGCAGGTACACGAAATGCTGGGTTTACCGAATTGGCAAGGCTTGCACAATGTGATTGCTGAGGATGTGGATGTGCAACAGGTGATTGTGCGATCGCCCCGCGATGAAAATTTGTTTGTGTTAACATCAGGCCCGGTTCCTCCCGATCCGACAAAGGTGCTTTCTTCCCGAAAAATGCAGCATTTAATGGCTGCTTTGGCAAGTCATTTTGACTTGGTTATTTACGATACTGCGCCGCTTTTGGGGTTGGCTGATGCGAATTTGTTGGCGGCTCACACTAACGGATTGATGCTGGTAGTAGGCCTGCATCAAACTGAGCGGGAGGCGCTGTTGTTGGCTTTTGAGGATTTAAAAATGGCGGGAATTCCGCTGTTGGGAATGGTGGCGAATAACGATAAGGGCAGCAGGTATTACTATCAGTCTTACGTCCAGGATTACGTCCAGGAACAGTCTGTTTGAGGGAGAGGAATTGAGAAATGTGTAGTGGAACAGGCCGTCGGACCTGTTGTTGAGAATGCAAGGCGGGCGGGACACCCGACAAGATATTTCATCCATCTTGCACGATTAATTGTGAATAAAGCTGTCAGGGGCGGGCGGGACGCCCCACAAGAAGATTTAACTTTTGTGGAACAGGCCGTCTAGCCTGTTAAGCGAGATTTGTGCGTGATTTCAGAAAGACAAATTTTCTTAAGATTTGCGATCGAGACTCTGAACTATAATTAAAAGTAGAGAAATTTAAACAAATCGCGGCACTTGCAAATTGGCAAGACCTGAAAGAAAACGTGGCTGGTAAATTCCTATTTTGTAATACCTTGATACAACTC
Organism: Microcoleus sp. N9_A1; assembly: GCF_036701795.1. Lineage (NCBI taxonomy): Bacteria > Bacillati > Cyanobacteriota > Cyanophyceae > Oscillatoriales > Microcoleaceae > Microcoleus > Microcoleus sp. N9_A1. The sequence goes on along the minus strand of NZ_JAUBRI010000012.1, from coordinate 86,874 downwards.
CCTGCCGAGGCTGAAAATTAGCAGGGAGTTTTGTGTTTTTCACACAGGAGATGAAACCATGGCTATTGCTACTATCAACCCGGCAACGGGAGAAACGCTGAAAACTTTCGAGCCGATCGCCGATGAGGCCATTGAAGCTAAGCTGGAATTAGCACAGCAAGCTTTTAAAAAATACCGCCAACTGCCGTTTGAGCAGAGAGCCATCTGGATGCAGAAAGCTGCAGACATCTTGGAACGCGATCGCGAAATTTATGCTGAAATGATGACCCTGGAAATGGGCAAAACGCTCAAATCTGCGATCGGCGAAGTGGAAAAATGCGCCTTAGTTTGTCGGTATTACGCCAAAAATGCCGCTCAATTTATGGCAGACGTACCGGCAACCACTGACGCTAGCAGCAGCTTTGTCCGCTACCAACCGCTGGGCCCTATTTTAGCCGTCATGCCGTGGAATTTCCCATTTTGGCAAGTTTTTCGGTTTGCGGCGCCCGCACTGATGGCGGGCAATGTCGGCTTGCTCAAACACGCTTCCAACGTGCCTCAGTGCGCTTTGAAAATCGAAGAAATTTTCACGCTTGCTGGCTTTCCCGAAGGAGTTTTTCAAACTTTGTTAGTCGGCGCCGACAAAGTAGCTGATATCGTTGCGGACGATCGTATAAAAGCAGCAACTCTCACCGGTAGCGAACCAGCGGGTGAAAGTTTGGCAGCAAATGCGGGCAAAAATTTGAAAAAAGTAGTGCTGGAATTGGGAGGAAGCGACCCATTTATTGTGATGTCCAGCGCCGATTTAACAGCAGCTTTGTCAACTGCTGTGACATCCCGGATGCTGAATAACGGTCAATCTTGCATCGCGGCCAAACGCTTTATTTTAGCAGAAGAGATTGCCGACGAATTCATCACAGGATTTGTCGAAAAATTCGAGCAATTAAAAGTAGGCGATCCGATGTTGCCCGAAACCGATATCGGCCCTTTAGCTACTCCCGCAATCCTCAAAGACTTGGACAATCAAGTGCAAACTTGCGTCCAATCGGGAGCAAAACTTCTGACAGGTGGCCGCCCATTGTCAGAGAATGCCGGCAATTTCTACTTGCCAACTATTCTGGCAGATATTCCGCCGAATGCCTCTGCCCGTCAAGAAGAATTTTTCGGGCCCGTAGCTTTAGTATTCCGAGTTGCAGGCATTGATGAGGCGATCGCCCTCGCAAACAGCACATCTTTTGGCTTGGGTGCGTCAGCTTGGACTACAGTAAACTCAGAGAGCGATCGCTTTATTTCCGAACTAGAGGCCGGCGCGGTATTCATCAACGGTTTAGTAAAATCCGACCCGAGATTACCCTTCGGCGGCATCAAACGCTCCGGTTACGGACGCGAATTGAGCATCCAAGGAATGCACGAATTTGTTAACATAAAAACAGTGTGGGTGAAATAAGCTCCCACTCTATCAACCGATCGCACAAATCTACATAAGTCTGCGTTTATCTGCTTTTACCTGGGGTTAAAAAGTCCCATTTAGTATTTTTGCGATCGGTTTAAAAAGACCCACAACCCCCATTAACCGAGGAGAAAAACGGAAATGAACACAGCTCAACTATTGGTAAAATGTTTAGAAAATGAAGGCGTCGAATACGTCTTCGGACTTCCCGGAGAAGAAAATTTAGAAATTTTAGAAGCCCTGAGAAACTCTTCAATTAAATTTATTACTACTCGCCACGAACAAGGCGCCGCTTTCATGGCAGACGTTTACGGTCGTCTCACAGGCAAAGCCGGCGTTTGCTTGTCCACCTTGGGCCCTGGCGCAACTAACTTAATGACAGGAGTTGCTGATGCCAACTTAGATGGCGCTCCTTTAATAGCAATTACCGGACAAGTCGGCACAGACAGAATGCACATAGAATCGCACCAATATTTAGATTTGGTCGCTATGTTTGCACCAGTTACTAAGTGGAATGCTCAAATTGTCCGCCCCAGCACGACGGCAGAAATTGTCCGCAAAGCCTTTAAAGTAGCTCAAAGTGAAAAGCCGGGAGCAGTTCACATTGACTTACCTGAAAACATTGCAGCAATGCCTGCTGAAGGAATGCCGCTCACCAAAGACAACCGCGAAAAAACTTTTGGTGCTTACCAAAGCTTGAATAAAGCCGCTGTGGCAATTTCCAAGGCAAAAAGTCCTCTACTTTTAGTAGGAAACGGCGCGATCCGCGCTAATGGCAGCGATGCTTTGACACAATTTGCTACTCGATTGAATATTCCCGTAGCTAATACTTTCATGGGCAAAGGTGTAATTCCTTACACTCATCCTTTGGCACTGTGGACGACGGGATTGCAAAAACGGGATTATATTAGTTGTGCTTTTGAAGAAACGGATTTAGTGATTGCTGTTGGCTACGATTTGATTGAATATTCCCCGAAGAAGTGGAATCCAGAAGGAAAAATCCCGATTATTCACATTGGATCTCTGCCTGCAGAAATTGACAGCAGTTATATTCCTCTTATAGAAGTTGTGGGGGATATTTCTGATTCCCTCAATGAAATTTTGCAGCGTGCCGATCGCATGGAGAAAGTAGACCCTTTTGCTAAGCAATTGCGGGCGGATATTCGCGCTGGGTACGAACAATATGCAGCCGACGATGGTTTCCCGATCAAGCCACAAAAACTCATTTACGATTTGCGGCAAGTCCTGGGCCCGGAAGATATTCTTATATCTGATGTGGGAGCTCACAAAATGTGGATCGCGCGGCACTATCATTGCGATCGCCCGAATACCTGTTTGATTTCCAACGGATTTGCGGCGATGGGAATTGCGATTCCGGGTGCGGTAGCTGCAAAACTCGTTTATCCCGATCGCAAAGTAGTAGCAGCCACCGGCGACGGCGGTTTTATGATGAACTGTCAAGAGTTAGAAACTGCTTTGCGAGTCGGTACTAATTTTGTGACGCTGATCTTTAATGACGGCGGTTACGGGTTAATTGAATGGAAGCAGCAAGATTATTTTGGTCATTCCGATTTCGTCAAATTTGGCAATCCAGATTTTGTGAAATTTGCCGAAAGTATGGGTTTAAAAGGCTATCGTGTGGAAGCTGCAACCGATTTAATTCCCATCCTCAAAGAAGCCCTGGCTCAAGATGTTCCTTGCGTGATTGACTGTCCGGTAGACTATCGGGAAAATGCGCGTTTCAGTCAATTATCTGGGGATATGAGTTGCAATTTGTAAGAGTAGCTAGAGCCCCGGCTTCTTAAAGAAGTCGGGGCTCTAATAATGGATATTCTTCGAGATAGAGTTTTGTAGCTTGTTTAAGATTGGCGATCGCTTCTTCTATGGTTTCGCCTTGGTCAACTGTGGGGACTTCTGGACATTCGGCAATGTACTTCTGCCAATTATTTTACCCAAGTAAGTAACTACACAAAATTAATTACATAAAGACTTCTTGCTAGGTAAGGCTTTCACGCGAAATATTGTGTAATTAATTTTGCACGACTACTTATGAGAAGCATAAATCACTTCCTCTTCCTTCTGGTGAGCGTTTGCAATTGGCTTCTCAATATCTCCGTAGAGTTTTGTTTCCACTTGTCGGAGTTGTGATATCAAATCCGGTAGCATCGGAATTAATATTACCCACTGCTTTCGAGACGGCGCCGTGCCTAATCGAGTCAACAGTTAACACTCAACCATTCAGTTTTTCGACCCGCCCGTCAACAGTCAACAGTCAACAATCATTCCGGTGGCACCGGAATTGATATCAAATCTAATCACTTCAAACCCAATAATAAGGCGATTCCGCTGATCGCACCAACTACCCCCAAAACAGCCCGAATGCTCACTTTTTCGCCCGCTAACACCGCTAAAGGCAGTATAAATAGGGGACTGGTAGAAATAAGTGCTTGAGCTATTCCTGCGGGTGCATATTTCAGCGCAGTCTGTTGCAGGAAAATTCCGAGATAGGTTCCTAAAAAAGCTGCCATAATTATTGCACCTAATATTTTTGGCGCTTTTAATTGGTTAAAAGTGTCAAGGTTTGTTGGGTTCAAAAAGCATAGCATGACTGCCATGCCGCCGCTCAAACGCAAGGCTGCTGTCCACAGGGGATCAATATCTATTTGAGTGAAGGCGGCGCGGGATAAAACTGCTCCCGCGGCGTGGCTTGTTTGTCCTAATAAACTAATACCTAATCCTTGCCAAAGATGTTTTGATGGTAAGGTTGTTTCGGCTGTTCGTTCGGCAATTACCCACGCTACGCCGCAGATAGTTAAAAGAATGCCTGTACAAGCAATGGGCGATAACTTTTCTTGCAAAAATATTAACCCCAATAAAGCTGTTAAAGGGGGAGATAGGGTTTCTAAAAGCAGCGTTCGCCTCGCGCCTAAATATTTTAATACGATAAAGAAAGCGGTGTCTCCGATGCCAATTCCTAGGCCGCCGCTGATGAGCAGCATTGCTAAAATATTAGGGTTGATTGCGGGTAAGGGTTTACCTAAAATTAGTAGAGTCGCAAGGAGCATGAAAAGGGCGATCGCGCCTTTGAGCAAGTTTAGCACCACTGCGGGGAGTTGCTGTCCTACTCGCTGCCAGATTGTCGAAGATAGAGCCCAGACAAATGCAGCGCCTAAAGCGGCGATTTCACCCATAAAATCTATTGACTGTTGACTGTTGTAATTAGTTACCAATTAGCAATTGCCAATTCGCAATTCCCCATGCCATATAAATTAGGGTTCCAGACTAATCATCTGGAACCCTAGATTTATTAAGCTTTTTTAGCAGTGGGCGGGGAGAGAATCGAACTCTCATACCTTTCGGTGTCAGATTTTGAGTCTGATGCGTCTACCAATTTCGCCACCCGCCCTTTTGGGTTTCACCATCATAACACACCGATCGATTTTTGTCAAGCAAAGATTCATAATCTTTTGAACTTGCCCAGCGATCGATCTCTCTGGCCCGCAATACTGGTACAGGATGGGACAACTGAGCCGTTTGAGCTTGTTTGAGCAGATCTCCCAGTTGAGTGCTGCTGAGGTCGTCGTAGGCCCGCGCCTGCGCCAAAAACGCATCTACATTCAGTTTCGGAGCTAAAGTCGGCGAACCTCCGGCCAGCTTCATCAACACGGATGCTACCACTTTTGGGTCTTGGGTGGCGAGCAAGGCGGCGCGATCGCACGTAAATTCCGCACACCGCAACCATTCCAACATTTGCGCCTGCAAACCTTGCGCGATCACGGTTCCCACAGGCGAAAATTGACCGGCGGCCAATACAATTAAATTAGCCAGAGTCAGGTAAACTCCGTGCTCGCACTTCAAATGCCCCAACTCGTGAGCAATTACTGCCTTAACTTCCTCGTCTGTGAGCAAATCAATCAGGGAAGTGTGCATCACCACAAACGGCTGTTTTCCCCGCATCGCAAAGGTGTAAGCATTCGGCATCGGATGCTGGCGGACATAAAGCTGCGGCGGTTCCAAATCCAGAGTTTTGCAGGCATCCACCAGCAATTGATGCAGGTGGGGCAGTTGATTTTCGCCGACTTGGACGCTGGAAGCCAGATTTTCGAGCATGAAAAACTGTTCGCCAAGTTGTCCCAGCAACTGCCGGACGATCAAATCCAGGCCGGGCAGTTGTTTGAGAGCGCTGGTAGCTTCCAAGTCTAGCGGGTGGCGAAACTGGTCTGCTTTCAAACCGATAAGCGGTATGTTCGACATTGTAGTGATTATTCCTTAGTCAACAGTTAAGAGTCAACCGTCAACCGTCAACAGTTAACCGTCAACAGTCAACAGTCAACGGTCAACTGACTAATTAACAGTTTAAACCCGATCGCACGGGATTGACAGGAGCCTCAGCAGTCGCCGGGTCTGTACCCTCTTTGACCCGTCGCAACTTAGCTCCCAATTTTTGCAGTTTCACCTCTAACTGCTCGTAGCCGCGGTCTAAGTGCTGCAAGCTGCTGATGGTTGTGACACCCTCGGCTGCAAGTCCCGCTAACACTAACGCCGCCGAAGCCCGCAAATCTGTTGCCACTACCGGCGCACCCGACAGCCGCGACACTCCGCGCACAATCGCTACATTGCCTTTAAGACGAATGTCGGCGCCCATGCGGTTGAGCTCTGCTACGTGGCGCAAGCGATTCTCAAACACGGTTTCTTTGATCAAGCTGTCTCCTTCGCTCAGCGTCAGCAAAGCCATAAACTGAGCTTGCATATCTGTGGGGAAACCAGGGTAAGGCAGAGTTTCGATGTCTGTGGCCGAGTGAGTTTGACCGGGAACTATCCGCAAAATGTCGGGGGATTCTGCAATAATTTTCGCCCCAATTGTCTTCAATTTGGCAATGACTGCGGTCAGGTGGTCGGGAATTACCGGCGACAAACTGATTTCCGAGTGAGTGATGGCTCCTGCTACTAAAAATGTTCCGGCTTCAATGCGATCGGGAATAATTGAATAGTCTACCGCGTGCAGCTTGGGAACTCCCGAAATGACGATCGTATTCGTGCCGGCGCCTTGAATTTTTGCTCCCATAGCGCGGCAGAAATTCGCCAAATCTGCGACTTCCGGCTCTTGAGCCGCATTTTCAATCACGGTTTCTCCTTCAGCCAGAGTCGCCGCCATCATCAAAGTTTCAGTTGCGCCAACGCTGGGGTAGTCCAAATAAATTTTGGCTCCTTTCAGGCGGCGGTTCGGCCCTTTGACGTAAGCGTGAACCGTGCCGTGGTCGATGTGGACTTCGGCACCGAGGGCTTGCAGACCGCGAACGTGGAGTTCAACGGGTCGGGCACCGATGGCGCACCCACCGGGCAAGGGCACTTTGGCAAATCCCAAACGCGCTACCAGCGGCCCGATGATGAAGAAGCTCGCCCGCAGTTGGCTGACTAATTCGTAGGGGGCTTGAGCGTCTATGAGGTTGCTGGCGTTGATGTCTAAAACGTCCCCGTTCTGCTGTAATTTGACTCCTACAGCCGAGAGAATTTGCCCCATGCGGGCGACATCGACTAGACCGGGAACGTTGCGGAGACGGCAATCCTCTGGGCATAGCAGGGCTCCTGCCATGACTACTAAGGCCGAGTTTTTGGCGCCGCTGATTTTGACGTGTCCTTTAAGGGGCTCGCGACCCCAAATTTGCAATACTTGTTGGTCGCTTTCAGGTGAAGCTGGCAGGTTTGATGAGTTCTGAGCTGGTGTAATGGGTTTGCCCTCCATAATGCGCTTCGTTACTTTATACATTATTAATTTTGGTTCGATTTTACCGGAAAGTTTTTATATGTCTAGGGGTAACATGAGGAATTCCGGAAATTATATTGACTGGAATTCATTAGGGACAAGGCTTTCAGGTTTGATCGCACAAATAATGTCGATCGAGTCTCATGGAGTTATCTGTATCAAAATTTACGTTCATTTGTAGCGATCGCTCGGATCACAGATATTGTACCTTTGTCAATGAACTTTTTAAGTAAAAGCCGGCTGGGTTGTTGACAAAGGTGTAAGATATCGGTTCGATCGACAATGAGCGAAAGTTAACATATTGTCGATCGCCCCAATGCCTGTGCTACCCTGTGACAAAACCCTAGAGCCAAAGCTACTCCTAGCATATGGTTCATATTAAGCGGATCGAACTAACTAACTTTAAATCTTTTGGCGGCACAACGTCGATTCCCGTGCTGCCAGGTTTTACTGTGGTTTCCGGGCCCAACGGTTCTGGGAAGTCCAACATCCTCGACGCTTTGCTGTTTTGTCTCGGACTTTCGACTTCTAAGGGAATGCGGGCCGAACGTTTGCCGGATTTGGTCAACAGCGCCCAAAACAAACGCGGTACTATAGAAGCTAGCGTGACTGCGACTTTTGCACTGGAAGATGTGGGCGACGAATGGTTCGCCCGGGATGAAGATGAGGAGGAAATCTCAGAAACTCAAGAGAGTAACGAACAACTATCTGCTGCTAATCCACAATCGGCTGAGTTATCTGTGGAAGCAGAAGACGTAGAAGCAATCGAAATTACAGAAACTCAAGACAACAACGGACAATCACTTCCTGTCAATCGAAAATCCAAAATCCAAAATCCAAAATCGGAAGAGTTATCTGTTGAAGACGTAGAAGAGATAGAAATCGCAGCAACTCAAGACAACAACGGACAACTACTCGCTACAAATCGAAAATCGAAAATCGAAAATCCAAAATCGGATGAGTGGAGTGTGACGCGCAAACTTCGGGTAACTCGCCAAGGTACTTACACTTCAACTTATTACATTAACGGTCAACCTTGCACGCTAACTCAACTTCACGAACAACTCAACCGTTTGCGAATTTATCCCGAAGGCTATAACGTCGTGCTGCAAGGAGACGTTACCAGCATTATTTCAATGAATTCTAAGGAACGCAGAGAAATCATTGACGAATTAGCTGGCGTGGCTCAGTTCGATCGCAAAATCACCTTAGCTAGGCAGAAGTTGGATGAAGTTAAGGAGGTGGAAGAACGCAGCCGGATTGTAGAAAAAGAGCTGATTTCTCAGCGCGATAGACTCGCGAACGATCGCACAAAAGCGGAAAAATATCAAAAATTGCGGGCGGAACTTCAAGAAAAATCGCAATGGGAAATTGTGCTGAAATTCCGGCAATTGCAGCAGCAAGAATGGAAGCTGCGAGAACAAATCGAAACGGGCGATCGCACTTCGGCATCTCTCACCGAACAACTGCAAACAATTAGCACCCAAATTCAAGAAGCAACCGCTGAACTTGACGCACTGAATGCCCGCGTTAAAGCTTTGGGAGAGTCGGAATTGTTGGCTTTGCAAGCGACGATTGCGACTCAGGAAGCGGAACGGCGGCAACTGCAAAACCGCAAACAGGATTTGGAAAAAACTGCTGGGCAAATGGCTGCTAATATAGCACAAACCGAGCAAGAAGTTCGGCAATTTAAGCAAAGTTTGGAGCAAATTGAGATTGAAATATCTTATGTTAAGTCTCAGCAGGGGAGTTTTCAGGAACAGCGGGACGCAGCCCAGCAAAGTTTAAATGAAAATCGGGAAGTTGCAAATGCGATCGCCTCGACGGCCGAAGTTTGGGTACAGCAGCAAACGGAACTGCACCGCCAAATCGAAACAATTCAACAAACTTTGGAACCGCAGCGTACAGAACAAGCTACTATCGGAGAAAGAGCCGATCGCCTGCAAAGTCAAATTCAAGAACAAAACCAATCGCTGCAAGTATTGGAACAGGACATGGCAGCGAAAAAAACTCAGCAATCTCGCCTTGTGGAAACCAAAGGCATTGCATCTTTGCAAGTAGAATCGCTGAATCAGATTTTAGTCGAAGCCGAACAAGAATTGCAACTGCAACAGGAAACTCAAACTCGTTTGTTGGAAGAACAGCGGGAAAGACAGCGCAAATTAGACAAACTCGAAGTGCAGTTTCAAGCACTGCAAGAAGCGACGGGAACGTTTACTGCAAAAATTGTCGCGCAAAGCGGAATTGGCGGAGTTTGTGGCTTGGTGGCTCAACTGGGCCGGGTGGAGCCGCGCTATCAGTTGGCGCTGGAAATTGCGGCGGGCGGGCGCATGGGAAATATGGTGGTGGAAGATGACAGCGTGGCTGCTGCGGCGATCGAATTGCTGAAACAAAAACGGGCGGGAAGGATGACGTTTTTGCCTTTGAATAAGATTAGGGGCGGCAGGTATTCGGTGAATGAAAATTTGCGGCGCGCGGCTGGGTTTGTGGATGCGGCTGTTAATTTGATTGATTGCGATTCGCGGTATCAGGAAATTTTTGCTTATGTTTTTGGCAGTACGGTTGTGTTTAGCAACCTCAGTGATGCCCGCCGCTATTTGGGACAGTACCGCATTGTCACTTTGGACGGGGAAATTTTGGAAACTAGCGGGGCGATGACTGGGGGAAGTTCTACTAATAGATCTACCTTGCATTTTGGCACGGTTGAGGCTAGTGAGGCTGCTAGTGAAGCCAGGACGATCGCATCTTTGCAAGAAAGATTGGAGGAAATTGAGCGGATTTTGGAACGGTGCAAAATTGCGATCGACCGCGCGTCTGTTGCAGTCAAAACTCGCAGCCAAGAATTGATGGAAGCGAAACAGAATTTGCGCGAAAATCAGTTGCGCTTGGAACAGTTGGATTCAGAAATTAAGAATTTGCAAGCGCAACAGGAACAAGTGCGATCGCAAATTGCGAAAAATACACAGGAATTAACTAATTCGCGATCGAGATTGCAGTTGCTGGAACGAGAATTGCCCGCACAGGAAACTCAATTGCAGCAGTACCGACAAACTTTGGCGCAGTTGGAAGAGTCGAACAGTCACAGCGAATGGCAGCAAATGCAATCGAGTTTGCGCGCTCTGGAAGCGCAGCTCCAAGAGCGAGAATTGGCTCTGAGAAACGTCCAGCAACGCCTTGTAGACTTGGAAAATCAATTCGGGCGTTTGGAAGACAAAATTAAGGAAGGCAGCGATAAATTGCAGGAATGGCAAGTGCAGCAAAATGCGGGTGCGGATGCACTCGATCGCATTGTTTCGCAGCAGTTAGAACTCGACGGGCAAATTGCCGAAGCTAAGGCGGCTTTGGGGGAAATTGAGGAAAAATTGGGCGTGCAGAAGGGAGAGCGCGATCGGGCGGAATCTCAATTGCGAGAACAGCATTTAGCCAAACAACAGTTACAATGGCAGTTGCAAAAACTGCACGAAACCCAGCAAGAACGCCGGGAACAATTGGCCGCAATCCGCACTCTATTGGAAACGCAGCGGGCGGAAATGCCCGACCCCGTGCCGTCGATTCCTGAAAATGTCGAGAAAGCCAATTTGACGGAATTGCAGCAGGAAGTAAAGGCGATCGCGAAACGCATTCAAGCTTTAGAACCTGTCAATATGCTAGCCTTGGAAGAGTACAACCGCACTCAAGAACGCCTTCAAGAATTGAGTCAAAAATTGACGACATTGGAAGGAGAACGCACTGAACTGCTGTTGAGAATCGAAAATTTTACCACACTCAGGCGGCGCGCTTTTAAAGAAGCTTTCGACGCGGTTAACGAAAACTTTCAGACTATCTTTGCGGAACTTTCCGAAGGCGATGGCTATCTCCAGCTAGATGACCAGGAAGACCCCTTTAGCAGCGGCTTGAATTTGGTGGCACACCCGAAGGGCAAACCCGTACAGCGGCTGGCTTCCATGTCTGGAGGCGAAAAGTCGCTGACGGCGCTGAGTTTTATTTTTGCGCTGCAACGCTACCGCCCGTCTACGTTCTACGCTTTTGATGAAGTGGATATGTTTCTGGATGGGGCAAATGTGGAGCGATTAGCTAGAATGATAAAACGACAGTCTGAACAAGCCCAGTTTATTGTTGTGAGTTTGCGGCGACCTATGATTCAATCGGCTGAGCGTACAATTGGCGTTACTCAAGCGCGGGGAGCTTATACTCAAGTCATCGGACTGAAGTTGTAGTCCCGGAGTTTATGTTAACGCTCGTGTTGAGTGATATATGTACTTAATAAATCAGGATTAAAGTTAGAATGACATCCGAACAAATCTGCCAACGCTCCGATATTCTAGGGACTCAAGTCATCACCCGCGACAGAGGTAAACGCTTGGGGGTGGTTAGTCAATTGTGGGTGGACATTGACCGGCGGGAAGTTGTGGCGATCGGTCTGCGTGATAATATATTCGCGGTCGCTGGAATGCCGAGGTTTATGTTCCTCAACAATGTCAGCGAAATCGGCGACGTGCTGTTGGTGGAAGATGAGAGCGCGATCGAAGATGATGTTGATGTTGAAGTCTACAGCATTTTGATTAACAGCGAAGTTATTACCGAAACCGGCGAACTTTTGGGTAGAGTGCGGGGCTTTAGGTTCGACCCCGAAGACGGTAAGTTAGTCTCTATAATTATCGCTTCCCTGGGAATCCCCCAAATCCCCGACCAAGTTCTCAGCACTTACGAGTTGGGAATTGAAGAAATTGTCAGCAGTGGCCCGAATCGCTTGATTGTGTTTGAAGGTTCCGAGGAAAGGCTCAGGCAGCTTAGTGTGGGTTTGCTGGAGCGCGTTGGTTTGGGCCAAGCACCTTGGGAACGGGAAGAGGACGAGCAAGGTTATTATCCGAAACCCGTGGCTACGGGAAATCAATTGGGCCCGGGCGTGCGGATACCTGCACCGGAAATGCGGAGCCGGGTAGCCGCGCCTGCGGTGGAGGAAGTTCCTTGGGATGAGGATTTAGAGTGGAATCGGCCTGCGGTTCGCCAGCCGCCGATGCGCGCGGTGCAGGCACAGCAGCAGCCAATCGAGGATTACGAGGATTACGAAGAGGATAATTGGGGCGGCGAGGAGGACGATTACGAAGAGGAGGAGTACGAGGAGAAGCCGCAATACACTCGCGCTGAGATTTCTCGCCCGAAGCAGTCGGTGGTGGAGTACGAGGATGATGTGGAGGCTGATGCTTGGGCTGACGATGAGGCACCGAAGCCTTACCTGGCTCCTCGGGTGAATATCCCTGAGAAAACTAAGACTCCTGAGTATGAGGAGGAGCCTGGTTATTAGGAATTAATCTATCGGTTGGGCGGGAGCGGGTTTACGAGATTGTTTGTTTTAGACATAGATAATTGGTGAAATCCGCCCCTACAATTGCCTGTAGGGGCGGGTTTTACAAACAATATTTGAGGTTCACAAACAATCTCGTAAACCCGCCCCCACACAGCCGATAATCTAGATTAACCTGATGTTTGAGATCATGGAAAAAAATGTAGATTCCGATTATTCGTTGGGCGGGGGCGGGTTTATTATATTGTTGGTCTTACGCCGATATGGTTGGTGAAACCCGCCCCTACGATAAATTATGAAAAAAGACTTTATTAAAACCTCTATTTTCAGATTAATAACATATCTAATTTTTCCAATTTTTTTATCCACCACCACGGCTAAAATTGTCTTGCGAGTTGCGGGATACAAACCCTGGCAAATAGAAAATGTTGATGTTGCGGTCGAACCCAAAGGTAACTTTTTTACCAAAGACTCGGAACTCGGCTACAAGCATTTGCCGGGTAAATTCAAGGTGATACTTAACGGTAATTACTCATTTAATGCAACTCATCTCACTAAGAGTTTAAGAATAACACATCCCCTTAATACTTACAATTTATCGTCAAAAAAGCCAGAAATTTGGATATTTGGCTGTTCTTTTACCTACGGTTGGTCATTGAATGACAGCGAAACTTATGCTTGGTTGCTGCAAGAGAAATTACCCAAATATGAAATAGTTAATTTTGGCGTTAACGGCTACGGCACGCTGCACTCGTTGATTCAATTCAAAGAAGCACTCAAACAAGCACATAAACCCAAAGTTGCGGTGATTGCTTATGCGGGATTTCATGACCGCCGCAATACTTTGTTAAGGGCGAGAAGAAAGCAAATGGCTGCTTGGAATAAACTGGGTATTTTATTCCAGCCTGATGCTAGGCTGAATGGAGAAAATAATTTTACCTACAGCATGGCAAAACTTGAATATCACGAGTTCCCGCTGATGCGGGTTTCTGCATTAAGCCATTTTTTGGAGGTTAATTACAATCAGTTTGAAGAGGGATTGTACAAAAGTCACGAGGTTTCTAAGGCAATTATTCAAGAGTTTAACCGTGTGGCGGAGGTGAATGGTGTTAAGTTAGTCGTGGCGGGAATTAATGCCGGTTCTGCTAAGATGTTGGAGGAATTAAGTCAGGAGGGAATTGCTACGGCGGATATTTCGGTTGATTTAAAAGTACCTGCCAATAATAATTTACCTCATGACCTTCATCCAAGTGCGATCGCGAATCGGCAATATGCAGAAAAGTTGGAAGGTTTTTTGCAAGGGGCGGGTTTTGCGAATAATATTTAATACCAGCAGACAATCTAGATAAACCCGCCCCCACCCAGCCGATCGCCCAGATTAACTTTAGGATGCGATCGTATTTCACAAATGTAGATGCCGATTTGTGGTTGGGTGGGGGCGGGTTTTTGAGATTGTTAGTTTTTCACATAGATTATTGGTCAAACTCGCCCCTTGTGTCTTAAAAGAGTGAGTCAGTCGATCGCCACGTCATTGATTCAATCGTACCGACAAGTGGGCGATCGTACCGACAAGTGGGCGATCGTACCGACAAGCAAAGTAAATCTAAAGAAACCAGGAAAATTTCGTACAAATGGTTTTGTAATAGCAGAAAGTGTTCTTCAAGGACATCAGAAATCGGTGAAGTTGGCCCGCCCCTTAGACTGCATAAGTCTGTTGCGTAGATAAGCTCCCATTACTGATGACAGGCGCACACTAAACACAGGCGGTATCTTAGGCTCTCGATCGAACGATCGAGAAAGCCTGCATTAACAAGGCTAGTATTCAATTGCCTGTCAGTTCTTTCATAAATCGGAGTACATCGGGAGCAAACAATGACATCAACAGTCTTAGGCATAGACATCAGTAAAAGAGACTTTCATGTCTCATTACTGAGAGAAGGTCGTGCGACTAAACCCAAAAAGTTTACTAACAATATTCAAGGGTTTGAGAGTTTGCATAACTGGCTCAAACAACAAAGTGTAGTCGAGCTCCATGCTTGTATGGAAGCTACTAGCATCTACGGGGAGGCTGTAGCCGAATTCCTCTATGGGAATGGCTTTCAGGTTAGTATTGTCAATCCAGCTCGGATTAAAGGGTTTGCCAAAAGCGAACTTCTACGAACTAAAACAGACTCCGTAGATGCGGCACTGATGGCTCGTTTTTGTGCGGCGATGAAACCGGCTCTGTGGACACCAACCGCGCCCGAAGTCAAGGAATTACAAGCTTTGTTGCGACGGCTAGAATCAGTCACAGAAATGATGACGAGCGAACAAAACCGTTTGGAGACAGCTACGCCAACTGTTGCTGCCCTTACCCTCGAACATTTGGAGTATCTTAAACAGCAGCAACAGCTAATCAAAAAACTGATTAGTGACCATTTTGACCAACACCCACACTTAAAACAACAGCGTGACTTGTTGACCTCAATTCCTGGCATTGGCGATTTAACAGCTTCTATATTATTAGCTGAAATTGGTGAGGTTTCCGATTACGATAATGCTCGTCAATTAGCAGCCTATGCTGGTCTAACTCCCAGCGAACGGAGTTCTGGGACTTCGGTTAAAGGCAAAACTCGTTTGTCCTGCACCGGAAACGTCCGACTGCGAAAAGCATTATATATGCCAGCAGTAGTGGCGATGCGTTACAATCCCTTGCTGAAAGCCATGAGTGAGAGATTATTGGGTCGTGGCTGGCGTCAAAATGCAGGTGATTGGTGCGCTGATGAGGAAACTGGTGCATTTGGCTTTTGGGATTTTAAAATCCCAAAAGCCTTTCGACCCCAATTATTTGACTGCTACCCCTTGACAGGTCAAGACAGTATCTACAATGGCCCTGGGGGGCGGGTTTTACAAACAATATTTGAGGTTCACAAAAATTTATATAAACCCGCCCCGACAGAGCCGATAATCTAGATTAACCTGAGGTTCGAGCTCATCCAAAAAAATAATGTAGATGCCGATTATTCCTTGGGCGGGGCGGGTTTATTATATGGTTGGTCTTACGCCGATATCGTTGGTGAAACCCGCCCCTACGATAAATTATGAAAAAAAAATCATGAAAACCTCTATTTTCAGATTAATAACATATCTAATTTTTCCAATTTTTTTATCTACCACCACGGCTGAAATCGTTTTGCGAGTTGCGGGATACAAACCCTGGCAAATAACAGATGTTAAGGTTGCCGTCGAACCAAAAGGTAACTATTACACCAAAGACTCGGAACTCGGCTACAAACATTTGCCGGGAAAATTCAAGGTAACAATTAAGGGCTATTACTCCTATAATGCAACTCACCTCAATAATAGTCTCAGAATAACACATCCACTCAATACTTACAATAAATCCTCAAAAAAACCTGAAATTTGGATATTTGGCTGTTCTTTTACCTACGGTTGGTCATTGAATGACAGCGAAACTTATCCTTGGTTGCTGCAACAGAAACTACCCAAATATGAAATAGTGAATTTCGGGGTTAGCGGCTACGGCACGCTGCAGTCGTTGATTCAATTCAAAGAAGCACTAAAACAAGGAAATAAACCCAAAATTGCGGTGATTGCTTATGCGGGGTTTCATGATCTCCGCAATACTTTAGTAAGGGAGAGAATAAAGGACCTTGCTCGTTGGAGTAAACTGGGTGTTCTGTTTCAGCCTGATGCTAGGCTGAATGGAGAAAATAATTTTACCTACAGCATGGTAAAAGCTGAATATCGCGAGTTCCCACTGATGCGGGTTTCTGCATTAAGCAATTTTTTGGATGATAGTTACAATCGATTTGAAAAGAAATTGTATAGAAGCCATGAGGTTTCTAAGGCAATTATTGAAGAGTTTAACCGTGTGGCTGAGGCTAAGGGTGTTAAGTTAGTTGTTGCGGGCATTAATCCCGATTCTGCTAAGATGTTGCAGGAGTTAAGTCAGGAGGGAATTGCTACGACGGATATTTCGGTTGATTTGAAAATACCTAGCAATAATAATTTACCTCATGACAGTCATCCAAGTGCGATCGCGAATCGGCAATATGCAGAAAAGTTGGAGGTTTTTTTGCAAGATACTGTTTTAAAGTAAGTTAACGAACCGCGTTAGGCGAAGCTGCGCGTAAGCGCTAGGGCGCGAAGCAAGAGATAAAGAGGAAGTTTAGGAGTTATTTAGGGTTGCTAGACTGATGGGATTATTTGAGGTTGTTTCTTTTAAATTGCCTCCCAAGTTTCTGATTGATGGGTTTTTCTTGTTTTTAGTTGTTCTCGTCACAGTGGCAGTAACATCAATCTATGTATCTAGCGAACATACTTTTTATTGGTGGGATTACGCGGGATACAATACCGCTACACTAAACACTGCAAATTTATATCGAGACTCGCCAGATCAAGCATGGCGCGGAGTTATAGAATCGCTATCTAAGGAAAAAAACCTATTAATATCTTTGCCATTAGTGCCGTTTATTCTCTTATTTGGCGAGTCTCGGCTGAGTTACATTCTCAGCGTATCCCTGATTTATGTGCTGCCGTTTCGCC
Source organism: Microcoleus sp. N9_A1 (assembly GCF_036701795.1). Lineage (NCBI taxonomy): Bacteria > Bacillati > Cyanobacteriota > Cyanophyceae > Oscillatoriales > Microcoleaceae > Microcoleus > Microcoleus sp. N9_A1. The sequence continues at coordinate 69,828 of NZ_JAUBRI010000012.1, read as the reverse complement.
TGTTGCTGGGGGCAATTTCTGCAAAGCTAATCCCAGTTTATCCCCGCCGGGTGTTTTGGTCAACTGTGCTGCTGAGTTTATTAATTCCGATGAGTTGGATACCGACTCTGCGGGGATATCTGGATACTGGCGGCTGTGTGTTTGTAGCCTTGGCAATTTTGGTTTATTTGCAGGATGTTAAGCTGAAATCTTGGTGGAACATCCCGTTGATTGGGTTTTTGCTGGCGGCGGCGATTCTGTTGCGGCGCCATTTTGCTTATAGTGCGATCGCATTTTTTGGTGCAGCGACTTTACAGGCTTTCATCGAGTTTATTGTACTAATATACCGTAGAAAAATGGCGTTTTCGTCTTCAAAAGACAAGGACGCGAGAGTGCCGTTTCTCTACAGATGCTTGTTTGAATCCGGTGTAAAATTGGGTTTGATAGCTGCAACTAGCTTGAGTATTTTAATGTTGGTAGCGGGAGATTTTACTCGCAGTGCTCTGACTGTTGACTACCGCAATTTGTATGTCGCTTGGAGTTTGCCTGTAAATGATATTTTAACTCGTTATGCGGATTTTTACGGTTTGGGAACTTGGCTGCTGGTACTGATTGGTTTTTCTGCGGGAATTCTCACTCGAATGCTGGTGCCGGCGGCGGCTATTTTTGTTTCGTTGTTTGGGGTTTTGTCGCTGATTGAATGGCTGTTAGTGTTGCGTTACGGCTACTTGCACTATACAATTCATCTTACACCGATCGCACTTTTAGGACTATCCACATTTTTCTGGACAACTTGGCTGACACTCAAGGGAAAAGTCCGGTATTTCATGCTGGGCGCGGCGGGTTTGTACCTGGTTGTCAATGCCGCAGTCGGGTTAATTCCTCTCAAAATTGATTTGTCAAGACTGTTTGTGGGTAATTTTCCGCCGTTAGTGCGATCGGACTACGGCGAAGTTGTAAAATTAGTAGAGTTTCTGCGAAAATTAGCACCCAACGAAGAACCGATTTATATTGTCGGTGCTTCTAACAATTTCAATGCTAACATCCTCAGACAAGCCAACCGAAAATTAAACCCGCCGGAGGGTTGGTGGAAGTTAAATACAATCGGGAGGCCGCAAATTGACTCGCGCGATACTTACCCGCTACCCGAGTTGTTGCAGTCACAATATGCGGTGGTTGCTGTACCTTTTCAGCAGGTGTTACCGACTGACGAACAAGTTTTGCGATCGCACGAACAAGATGTTGTTAAAGTTGTGTACGATGCCTTTACTCAAAACTGGGAAATTGCCCGCGATTTCCAATTGCTACCGGAACAGTTTAAGCTAGAAAACGGCGTGACTGTCAGCGTTTACCGGAGGATGCGGCCGACTGATACAGGCACAGCCGTTCGCACTTTATACGCGATGCAGCGGCAAATAGTCGATCGACCAGGCACACAGTTAGATTGGATTAGTTTGCATCAATCAATCTACACAAGTGCTAATTATTCAGTCAGTCAAGAATCGGATAACCTATATAAGATTGTAACTCATCCAATTAAAAACAGCAAGAAAATCGATACATCTTTCCTGTATTTAGGTTCCATCTCAGCCAAAGTGAAAGTTACTGGCAAACTCAATTTACCTAACAAACAATGTCCGGGAGTTGCCCTGCGCTTGACTTTGTGGGACAAGCAAGGTAAATTAGTAAACTCAGCAGAGATGGCTTATAGTCAAAAAAGTGCGATCGGCTTAAATCTATTAGTTGAGGGCAAAAATCCCATTTATCTGCTGCTTGAGGTATTGAGTAGCAGCAAACAGGATTTAACAAACCAATGCCAACTAGAGATTAACAATTTGGCTGTCAGTAGGTAAGTTGAACCGTCAATGCAAAAACATCAAAAATCCCACTGGTATTTTAATCTATCTCTGTATACTTTTGTCATCATCGGTTCCCTGATGGCTACAGGCTATCTTTTCCCGATTGGAGGCAACTTCCCCGAAGTGCCGCCCATTCAATTTATGTTAAATCATGAACTGTACAAAAATGACTATTACGTTCAGGAAATGGTTAAGTTTAATCCGAGATATTACTATTATTATATCATCTATTTGCTCGCCAACTTAGGAACCAGCATTCCCCTAGCGCACTTTATTTATCAATTTATAGCCTTGGGTTCATTTATCTTAGCTTGCTACGCAATTATCAATATTTATACTAATTCCAAACTGCCTGCAGCAGCGATGGCCTTTTTATGTATAGCCGCTTCATTTACAGATGTTGGCAACACGCTAATATTTTCCACTAAATCAGTACCGAGTACCTTCGCAATGGGTTTCGTAATCTGGGGAATTTACTTTAGTTTGTGCCAGAAATGGCTGACAGGATATTTATTTTTTGGACTGGGCTGTTTGCTGCAATTTTTAGTTGGTTTGTTGCCGGGATTGATGATGGTTCCCGTTTTATTTATTGAATCTGTAAGACAGCGGAAGTTTAAAACATTAATTTTGGCGATCGCACTTTTAGCAGCAATGGCAAGTATCGTTTACGTACCGATGTTATTAACAGGTACTACCAGCACTCACACTATCGACAACGCCGAGTTTGTCTACATTCACGCGAAAGTCCGCAACCCCCACCACATCCTCCCGTCAAATTGGGATGTCGGGAATTGGTTCAACTTTATATGTTTCATAATTGGTGGCTTGCTGTGCATCAAAAATTCCGATCTTTTGCCAAAAAAAGACAAAGTTAATTTTTATACAATTGTTGGAACATCGATTTTTGCACTGTTTCTGAACTACATATTTGTAGAAGTTTACCCTTTGGCTTTTATCGCCAAACTACAGTTAGCTAGAACTGTACCTTTTGCTCAATTAATTATATTTATTGCTGTTGCTTTGACGGTAGAGCGACTTTACAGAGACAAACAAATAGCTGTTAGCTTGTTGCTGTTAGCTGTACTAACTTTGCCTTTTAGGGGCATCATTTTCTTAGGATTATCAGTTTGGCAAACAAAAAATTACGTATTTCCCAAACCATATAATATATTGTTGTGGATTTTAGCAGCAGGAACGGTAATTTTCAGCTTGATATATCCGCTGACTGATTCATGGGAAATAATGGGCGATCGCCTAATTAGCATTCCCGTCCTTTTCTCAATCCTCGCCTTCCCATTCATTTTAGAAGAAACATCCCTAGCTACATCTATAAAACAGACTCTAACTCACACATTAGCCTTAATAACTACCGCCACATTAGTTTTTGGAATAGCAGGAATTCTGCCCAAACCTATATTAAATGTATTTCAAACAAGAGTTAATATCAATGCCGTTCCCCGAGACGACTTAAGCAAATTAGCTGCGCGATTTTCGCAAAGTAGCAACCGCGATTCACTCGTATTAATCCCACCTTCAGTTACCAACTTTCAGTTTTTCTCCGAAAGGGCGATTGTCGTGAATTTCAAGAACTTTCCCTTTACCGAAAAAGGCATCAAAGAATGGCAAACTCGCATGGAAACCGTTTTAGGAGTTCCCTTAAACCCGCAAATGATTTGGGGAGGAAATGACTTTTTTATCCACCGCAGCAGTGCGGATTTAGTGAAAGTAGCCAGAAACTATCATGCCGATTATATCCTGACTCGCAGCGATTGGCATCCAAATATTGACGGAGAAATAGTAGAGCAAGAAGGCAAATGGATACTGTTTAAAATTAGATAATAGGTAATGGGTAAAACTTGTTAAATCCAAATATGACTTTTATCTTAGTCTGCGGAGACAGACTTTGCTTATGTAGAAGCAATTTCAAGATCCGATTTATAGGCGTTAATCAGCCTTAATCTGCGGTTAAATATCAAAACCAGAATCATCAATAATTTCGCTAATTTGCTTGTCCACATAATCAGCATCCACATTCCGCGCCATCAACTCAGCTAAAATCCCCAAAGAAATCAACTGCACCGACAGAATTGTACACAAAATCCCAAAAAATAACAAAGGTCGATTCCCGATCGGCCCAAAATTCATCCCCGCCCAATTCAGAAACCAAATAACTATCAAATAACTCAGCGAAACAGTTCCCACCAACCCAAAACACAGCCCCAAACCCCCAAACAAATGACCCGGTTTGTGCAAATACTGCGTCGTGGCTAACACCGTCAACAAATCAATAAAACCCCGCGCATAACGTTCCCAGCCGTAATTCGATTTTCCGTGCTTGCGCGGATGATGTTCCACAACAACTTCGCCAATTTTAAACCCTAAATTGTTTGCTAAAGCTGGAATGTAGCGGTGCAATTCCCCGTACAATTTAATCGACTGCAAAACTTCCCTACGATACGCTTTAAAACCGCAATTCATATCGTGCATTTGCACCCCAGTCAGCAAACACGCAACGGCATTAAACAGCTTGGAAGGTAAAGTTTTAGAAAGCGGGTCGTTCCGCTGTTTTCGCCAACCAGAAACTAAATCAAATCCCGATTCTAAATGATGTAAAAATTTGGGAATTTCAGCGGGATCATCCTGAAGGTCAGCATCGAGAGTAAAGATAATTATCCCTGCTGCATTGCGAAATCCTGCTGAAAGTGCGGCGGATTTGCCAAAGTTGCGGCGCATTTTAATCGCTTTAATGAGTTGGGGATGTTGGCTGGCTAAATCGGTGATTTCTTGCCACGAATAATCGCGGCTACCGTCATCTATGAAAATGACTTCGTAACTGTCAATTTCTGTTTGAAACATGACAAGTTGGATTTTTTCAAACAGCACTTTGAGGGTGGCTTCTTCGTTGTGAACGGGGATTACGAAGCTGAGATGTTTTGGCATAGGGCTATTCTATTTCATTTGTGTTGTAAATGAGATTTTTTTATTAACCGCAGAGGGCGCAGAGGGCGCAGAGGATGAGAAAGAGAGGTTTTTTAGTTTTTATTGATAACTTGGGAGTTTCGCAAGGCTACCCAACCTTTGCGGTTTTTAAAGGAGGCATAAGCTGTCAATAATTTATCGGTTGGTGATGTTTGAATGTATCCTCTCCAAGCTGCGAATTCGTAGGAAGGGCCAAACAATTTAACTAAATCTGGGCGCGGAAATCCTGACATGGCAAAACCTCGAACGACATTTTCTTGGTTGAGAAGGGCAATACATTTTACATTGTTTTCTGGGTCTCCTACCCAGCCAATTACTCTCGCTGCTGTTGGTGCAAGTTTGGTGGCTGTATCAAAAAATCCGGGTACTCCATCTTTTGGCGCTGACAGTAAATTTGGATCTATTTTTGTGTCTAATGCTGCACAGAAATTGTGTTTTTTGATGTCTCGGTTAAATGGCACTAAGTTATTAGTTTTTAAGGCGTCGATTAACCCGATAAAAGCGGCGGGTTTGTTGCCTACGCGGTCTTTAATTAGCGTTACGTCGGTGATGCCTAATTGGAGTGATAATGCTACTAACGGTTGATAGGTTGCTCTGCGGGCGATCGCCATTGCAGTTTCGCCTCCCACCCCGTACATTAAAATCACGGCGACTGTGGCGACTGCAAACAGCGGTGTCAGCCAACGTCCTTGAATTTTCGGTGTCGGCTGAAACTCACGTACAGCAAGCACTGTGAGGACGATTGTGCTCATCCAAAACAAGGCTGGGAGTGTGCCGTAGCGGGAAGCGGTGGCTTGTTCGACTCCAAATCCCGATCGACTAACTGCGGCCATTAACGCCGTTTGCAGCGTGTAAAGTTGGATTGATAGCCAAGGCAGCCAATCCAGGCGATTCCCTATGGGATAGCTACGCTTCACAAGTTTTTTTACAAATAGCCAATAACCCACAAAACCCGTCGCTGCCATCAAACCAATTATACCAATAATTGAAGCAACAATAATATTTTCGCTAAAGATTCCGCCGAGATAAGTGGGAATATATTCGAGAGTTTTCAGCGGGTTGATTTTAGTTAAAGAAGGGTGATGAGATGGAGTTTTATAAGTTAAAAAATAAATGCCAATCACTGCAATCGAAGCAATGAAATACAAATAAGTTATTCGCCTAGGAAACCGCAGCACAACAGCAGCAGCACACAATATCGGCCACAAAGCTAAAGGAGTGCTGTAACTAATACAGCCTAAAACGCCAAAAATAATGCTGCCAATTACCCACTTATTTTGTTTCCATTCTTCATTCCCATGCTGTGCCTGGGAATGAATATCCATAGGCTCCACCTCCCTTTTACTTGACAAAAGTGTCACATAGGATTGCAAACAAAATATCGAACAAATCACAAATAAATTAGCAATGATCCAGTGGACGCCGCTGAATCCCCGCATCCAATTGTGAGCCGCCGCCGGAGTAAAATTAAAAATAGAAATGCACAGGAGTAGCGAGATAAATTGCAGCGGAAAACGCCTCAAATTTAACGGCAGCAGAGAAATTAATACGTGGCACTGAATCCAAGCCAAGAACCAGGCCACTAAACACAAACCAATATTTGAACCTTGGGTGACAGCTATATTCAAGCCATAAATAATTGCCGGAATCAAGACAAAATGCTCGTTCGCCCGAAATATCCAATTCAAAGGATTTGTAGAGAAACCGTCTACTGAATAAAAATTCCAGGTCATCCACCAATAATCAAAGTTAGACAAGTGTCCAGCTTGCGATATCAAGTACAAAATATATGACGCTGGTATTAGAATGCCGAGAACTGATGCGGCAATTAAAATAGATTTTTGTTTGACTTTCATGAATTAGTAAACACAAATAATTTTTATTCGTAGGGGCGAGTTTAGCCGAGAAACCTTGCATATAACAGACAATTTCTGAACAAAACCCGCCCTCTCGCCTTTTCAATTTTTCACTTCAATTCTCTCACCAGCATTTGTCTGAGCCCTTGCCGCCAGTGGGGAGGATACGTGCCTAGAAGTGCTGATATTTTTACCGTAGAGAGGACAGAAAAAGCCGGACGTTTTGCGGGTGTTGGATATTCGGCGGTGGTGATGGGAATTACGCGCTGAACTTTTAGGGGAAGGCCGAGTTGTGCTGCTTCCTCAAAAATGGCGATCGCAAAATCGTACCAACTACAAACACCGCTGTTAGTATAGTGGTAAGTTCCAAAACTTTCTTGTCCAAGCAGAGGAATAATTTGGGAAATTGCCTCCGCTAAATCGCCCGTCCAAGTAGGACTTCCGATCTGATCTGCTACTACTCGAATTTCTTCTCTTTCCTTTCCCAACCTCAGCATGGTTTTGACAAAATTACCTTTGCCGCCGTTGCCGTAAACCCACGCGGTTCTAATAATAATATGTCGGTTTCCGGCTTTCCGAATTGCTTCCTCACCTGCTAATTTGGACTTGCCGTAAGTTCCCAGCGGGTTCGTAGAATCTGTTTCCAGATAAGCAGAACCGCTGCTACCGTCAAATACGTAATCAGTGGAAAAGTGAATCAAACTTGCTCCCAGTTTATCGCATTCTTCTGCAAAAATTCCCGGGGCAAGGCCGTTGACTGCGTGTGCTAATTCGGGTTCGCTTTCCGCTTTATCTACCGCAGTATAAGCACCTGCATTGACGACTAAATTCGGTTTAATTTCAGCCATTGCTTGACGGATGCTTTCCGGTTGGGATAAATCGAGGCGAGTGCGATCGACCGCAATTACCTCTCCCGAAGATAATAAAATCGGCTGCAATTCTTGAGCTAGCTGTCCGCTACCACCTGCGAGTAAAATTTTCATGATCAAAATACTTGAGCTGTTTTCAATGTTTGTCCAGCCTGGTCTTTAGCTGATAAGATTGGTTGGGCACCATCTAGCGGCCAGTCGATCGCCAAATCGGGGTCATTCCACAGGATACACCGCTCGTGTGCCGGTGCATAATAATCTGTCGTTTTGTACAAAACTTCAGCCGTCTCCGAAACCACTAAAAAACCGTGAGCAAATCCCGCCGGCACCCAAAATTGCCGTTTATTTTCTGCACTCACCAAACACCCCACCCACTGCCCAAAAGTCGGAGAACTTTGTCTAATATCCACCGCTACATCAAATATTTCGCCAGCAACTACCCGCAGCAATTTGCCTTGAGGCTGCTGCATTTGGTAGTGCAAACCGCGCAGCACATTTTTAGAGGATTTGGAATGATTGTCTTGAACAAATTCGGCAGTCACGCCTGTTTTTTCGACAAAAGCTTTGTGATTAAAACTCTCAAAAAAGAAACCGCGATCGTCTCCGAAAATTTTCGGCTCAATGATCAAAACTTCCGGTATTTCGGTAGATATAACATTCATAGTTAGCTGTGAAAGTGATAAACTCATACTCAGTCTAGGCTATTTTACTATGAAAACTGACACATATCTCAAAAAGTTGTACGCCAACCGCTTTGATTCGCGACAAATACAAGCGAAGGTGGCACTCTGGAAAGTTTTAATTGACGATTTTTTACAAAATCATGTTCCTCCCGAATCAGCAATTTTAGATATTGGCGGCGGTTACTGCGAGTTTATAAATCAAATTCGGGCTGAAAAAAAATGTTTGATTGACCTCAATCCAGATTCAAAGTTATTTGCAAATCCTGATGTGCAGGTACTTAATATTGATGTCTTGAATTTGGGCGATAAACCTGTTTTTAGCGAAGAATTTGACCGGATATTTATCTCTAACTTTTTTGAACATCTCCGCAATAAAGAAGAACTAATCCAAATTATCTCATTTTGCTTTGAGGCGCTTAAGCCAGGGGGTTCTCTCTTAGTTGTCCAACCAAATTTTAAATATTCTTTCAAAGAGTATTACGATTTTATCGATCATCAATTACCAATTACCCACTTATCGCTGCAAGAACTGTTACAAACCGTCGGTTTTGAAATAGACCTAATTATACCCAGATTTTTGCCATTTTCGACCAAAGGCAGACCGACGTCGCCCGGGCTTTTAAAACTTTACTTAAAATTGCCTTTTTTGTGGCGGCTTTTGGGAGGCCAAATGTTTGTTAAAGCATCGAAAAAAAACAATAGAGGCAGATCCTCATGAGAGGCATTCCCAGTCATATCCAGGCAGAGAGATACATCGGCGTTGATCCGCGTTGATCCCCCTGCATCTGCGGTAAAAAAAATCCTACAAAATCGAACTTAAAACCACCTCATTAGCAGCAATCCAATCATAAATATCCTGCAAAGCTGCCTCCGGCCCAATAACAGGCCGCCATCCTGTTTTCTCCATCACCCTAGAAGAATCAGTAATAAAAATCGGAATATCCCCCGCGCGTTCCTCCAAAACAGGATTAATTGAAATCGATTTTCCAGTAATCTTTTGGCACAAATCAGTTGTCTCAACCAAAGAAAGACTGTTGCTCAAACCGCCGCCTACATTAAAAACTTCGCCGTCAAATTCAGTAAAATGTTCTAACTGATAATTAACTAACCTCAACAAATCTTCAACGTGCAGTAAATCCCTAACCTGCTTCCCACTGCCACCAAAACCGATATAACTCAGCGACTTTTGAAAATAGTGAGCCGCCACCCACAAACCGCAAACTCCCTGATCGACTTTACCCATTTGCCAAGCACCAGTAATTAACCCGCAGCGGTTAATAATTGCAGGCAAATTGTATGCTTCCCTGTATTCCTCAATCAGTAATTCGGAAGCTAATTTAGTTGCTCCGTAAAGCGAACGGTGTCCTTTTAATGGGAAGTCTTCTGATATGCCCAACTCGGATATACCGGGTAATGTTTGCTCAGGGGCGATCGCAAATCTCTCATCCAACTCCAACAGCTTAACAGATTTCACGCTGGCGATCGGATAAACCCGACTCGTAGACAAAAACAACAAACTCGCACCAGTCTGTCTCGCCAACTCCAAAACATTCACAGTACCCAGCAAATTCGTCTGCAAAACATACTGAGGCGAACTAAAACCAGCCAGGACAGAAGGCTCCGCAGCACAATCTATAATGCAGTCAGCATTGAGTGCAACTGGATCTAAATCCGCCGCCGTGCGAATATCCCCGTAAACAAACTGAATCCCGGAACTTTTAAGCCGAGACAAATTCAATTCTGAACCCCGGCGACGCAGGTTATCTAAACAAATTATTTGCCATTCCGGGTGCAGTTTCTTCAGGCCAATTGCCAAACAACTGCCGATAAAACCCGCACCGCCCACAATTAAAATTCTTTCAGGCATTCACTTTTAATTTTGCTATCTTTCTAGTCCGGTGGTAGTCGCCGCGAGAGAGATGTTTTTCCAGCCAGACATACAAGACAATAAATAAATACCGGCTGCCCATCTCTTTGATTTTCAGCTTAGAAATACCAGCAGTCCGATTGTACCACTTCAGAGGAATCACCGTATAGGAAAAACCCCGGACAATTGCTTTTAAAGGCAGTTCCACTGTCAAATTAAAATGATGGCTCAAAATCGGTTGCACGCCTTCAATCACTTCTCTGCGGTAAATCTTAAAAGCATTGGTGACATCGCTGTACCGCAAGCCGAAAATACTTTTGACAAACCAGTTTGCTAAGCGGTTAATTGCTAACTTGTGAATTGGATAATCAACTATAAAGCCACCTTTGATAAATCTGGAACCGAAAACGCAATCATATCCTTCTTGCAACTTGCGGTATCCTGCTACCAAATCCATCGGATCGTCGGAAGCATCCGCCATCACAATTGCTGCCGCATCTCCCTCAAATTCTGCCAATCCCCGTCGCACGGCAAATCCAAAACCGTTGGGAGGCTGATTGTTGATGTATCTAACTGTGGGAAATTCCCGCGATAATTCCTGGCAAATGTCAATTGTTCGATCGACACTGTTGTCATTCACAATCAAAATTTCGTGCGGAATGCCTTCTAAATCGAGCGTCAGGGCGATCGCCCGCACAGTACCATACAAACAGCCCTCTTCGTTGTGGGCTGGTATAATCACAGAAATTTTCACTCCTCATCCTCCGCGCAACTGGACAAACTGGTTGTCAACAGGATTATACACCCAAGCTTTGATATCTGTAGGAGCGATCGCCCAATCGGCACCCGACACATCAACCGCCCACCTCGCATTGTTGTACAACTGGGATTTCAAAGTCTTAGCAATATCGGGACTGTCCAAATTTACATAAGCGTTAGCAAAAAAAGATTGTTTGTCGCCGACAGATAGCAGTACAATATTCGGTTGTTTCAAATTTTCTGGCAAAACCGCCCAACCCGCTGCTTTTTTCTTAACAGTCAAAGATTTATCGCCCGTTTGAGGTTTGTCTAAATAGCCGTAAACTTTCTCTGAATTAGTAATAAACTCTACATTTTTTGCGAACTTTCTCCAACCTATTGTATCGAGAATTGTAGCACCTTCTCTCACCAGCCAAGTTTTTTTACTCAGCACTCTCAAACAGCTTTCCGGCGAATTCTTGAAAAACTCAGAGGGTTCCAAATAGTTAATTAACTGCAAACAATCTTGAGCGCCTTGCTTGTAAAGGAGTGCCGAGCGAGTTTGGGCGATCGCCTGCTGAGAGTTAATAATAATTATAGCAATTAATAGCCCTGCAAATCCCCGATAAATAAATTTATAGTTAAGTTTGAACAGAGCTTTTGTTTCTCTAACAAACAATTGTCCTAGCTGAACTATAGCAATTAACAGGAAAATCGAATTAGTCGTATATCTCGACGATTCTATCGCCTGAATTGCCCCAAATTCTGCCCTACCAGCCGTAATAAACAGAGCCGATAAAACCGAAAATAACCCTATTGACCGCCAAGGTAAAGCCAGATGTAGCAATTCTAAATCAGTTGTGGGACGGGCATCTTGCCCGTCCAGTCGTAATTCTAAATCAGTTGATACAATCTTCTTGCCAAAATGCCATAAAAAAAATACAAAAATTGCAAATATTACCAATCCTACAAATGCAGAAATTCCCGGTAGTCGCACAATTGGCGAACCCAACAAACTCAAAAAATAATCAATTACCACAAGCGGCTTATTTAACAATGAAATAATACTTGTTTTCCGGCTAGGATGATAATCTATTGAGTAAATAGCACAAGTTGCCCCAAACAGCAGCGTCCATGCGATCGCTCTTTTGCGTTTCTGCGCTGCATTTCCCTCCAAAGCCATCACAGCCGGAATCGCAGCCAACCAAGATAGCAAGCCTTGAGCCAGCGAAAAACTAGCAATAAAGCAAAATACAGCAGCAATATAAATTCTAATATTAGGCAAGAATTTGTGATTTGAAACCAGCGCGTACACCGCAGCTACAAAACACAAATTTACCAAAAACCACGCTAATTGAAATCCCCAAAGCCAGTTTTCGTACTGAACTAGAGAGAAAACCAAAATACAAGTTAAAATATTAGCTAAATGCCACAAATCATCCCAAATCTTCTTAACTTGCATCGAGGATAACTTGTACATAGCGATAAAAGTTATCGCAGCCAAACCTATGCTGAGACACAACTGATAATTAATATTCCATCTAGAAGCAAAAGCCACCACCGCAATAATTATTTTCGGGAACACTATGCGGTGATTGCTGTGCAAGGCCCAAAAATCGTTAAAAGTTATATTTCCTGCAGCGATTTTCTCAAACAGGGTGGCTAACCTCCACTCGTCATCGATGGGAACGTTTATGCTAAAATTCGCTACAAATCCGATTAACAGGAGAAGAGGAATTAGATAGAAGGTGAATAAAATATATTTTTTCATGGAAGTGCGATCGCACCGATTGCCATCACCATTTTATATTAATAGGTCTTAAATACTCCGTACTCTGAGACTAAAGAAACCGGGTTTTTATGTAAATTGATAGTTGTGGGCGTGTATCTGGGTGAAAAACCCGGTTTCTGGCTACCCCTACTCTGAGACTAAAGAAACCGGGTTTTTATGTAAATTGATGGTTGTGGGCGTGTATCTGGGTGAAAAACCCGGTTTCTGGCTACCCTACCTAAATCATTACTTAACAGTCTTGAACGTATCCAGTTTGCCAGTAAATCGGTTGATAAACATCTGCAAAACAGTCCGCTTGCCGATATTGATATTAGAGCTTACGGCCATTCCCGACTGCAAGTTAACCTCCTGTTGATTTGGCTTGCCCTTGTTCAAAACAAACTTTTGAGTCTTGAGCTTAATTTTGGTTTTGAAAGCGTAGTATTTCCGCAGTTCCGTAGGAGGCTCAGCATCCTTGCTAATCTCTTTCACTTCACCCTCAGCAGTACCAAACTCCAAGGCCGGAAAAGCTTCAACATTCACATCCACAGGCACGCATTGGTATTTTGTCAAACCCAATTTCTCTCTATTAACTTCCTTCTCAGGACAAACGCAGCTTTTACCTTTTTCGCAGTCAATCTTTTCTCCATCTAATTGTTTGCCGTGATACTGCTCTAATTTATCGCGCTTTTGTCTCATGGCATCCAATATCAGAGCGACATTGCTGTTTTCCAGGTAAACAACTGCTTCCAAACCGTTTTCGTCGTCCAAAACCTTGAGCAGCTTCTCAGTTTGCTGCGCTTCATAATAAGCTTCTTCGCAGCGTTTCGGGCGGGGGTCCCCAGGCTTTATTACTGAGTTAATGATGGATTGGCAAATCGGATCTTTGGCTATATCCAACTTCGCATCCTGCTTCTTAGAAGGTTTCAAATCAAAGATTACCCCCGATACTGGAGACTTCAGCACTTGAGTGTCGCGGTTTTGCTGCGCTTTTTCTAGCTGAGCATTTACCTCGGACAATTTTTTCAGGTTTTCCACTTTGAAGCGGCTAAGTTGAGAATCGCTGCTGGCGATTTGTTTTTCGTTGTCAGCAATTTTGGTGTACAGTTCTCTGGCCCAGGCATCCTTAGTGTTTTTTAACTGTTCTTGGGCGCGGGCGATAGACTCCTGAATGCGCGCTTGCTCTCCTTGCTGGCGCTCTACTTCTGCGGTAATTTTTTCTATGTCACCTTGACGGGCGTTAATTTCACCCCGGCGGGTATTGAGTTCGCCTCGGCGCGTGTTAATTTCGCCTTTGCGGGAGTTGATTTCACCTTCGCGCTGCTTGATTTGATCTTGCTGTTTAAGAACGTCGCTTTGGCCTCTAAAAACATCTTGTTCTTGCTTTTCTTTTTGCAGTTCTGCGATCGCTCCTTGCTCTACCAGAGGGCCTAGTCTGCCCAGAATGGCTTGATTAGACTTCAAGACTTGTTGGGATTTTGCTAACTGTTCGTCAGCCAAATCTTTTTGAGCCAGGGCTGATTTGACTTGCTCTTGAGAAGAAGCTAACTGCTGTTGAGAATAATTTAATTGGTTCTGAGCAAAACCCAATTGTTGCTGTGCTACTGTCATTTGAGCGCCGGCGGCTTTTTCAGCATTCTCAGCTTGCTTCAGTTGTTTGTCCAACTCCTGAACTTGACCTTGGGCGGCGGCTACGCGAGAGAGAAATTCCGATCGATAATTAACATACAGTCCTTGCTGAGCTGAATCAAAATTTCCGCTCGATCCCCTGTTGAGGTACAGCTCGTCTATCAGAGCTTGCAGCACTTGATTTTGTGCAACGAGGCTCTGTCTGTCCTTGATGGTGGATTCTAGGTTAGAAGGAATAGGGCCTTGAACTTTGCCGCTTACAACATCTTCGTAAAATTTATTTTCTTTTTCCAGTGCTTCTTTAGTTTTCTGGATCGACGTTAAATCGGCAGCGGGTGCTAGGGGGTTGAAAGTGAGCAGAGGCTGGTTTTTTTCCACACGATCGCCATTTTCAACGTGAAGTCTCACCACCGCCCCTGTAGCAGGTGCTTGGATGTCTCTAGCACCATCTTTTAGCTCTAATTGGCCGACAGCGGGGACAGCTTGCTCTACGCTAGCAAAATAAGCCCAAACTACAGCAGAAGTGGTCATCAGCATGATCATCCACAAAAACAAGTGCGACCAAATCGCTGGTTTTTCGAGAATGACTGGTTGCTCAGAAAGTATTAACGATTTCATAGCCATTTGTTAGTTCTCAGTTGTTAAGCGTTAGTGATCAGTTGTGAGTTGTTAGATATCAGGTATTCGATGACTCTTGTTGTTGGAAGAGGCAGTAGTAACGCCCTTTAAGAGCCATTAATTCTTTATGAGTTCCCCGCTCGACTACCGAACCTTGATCCATCATAATAATTATGTCGGCGTTTTGGATTGTCGTCAGGCGGTGAGTAATGAAAAACACCGTGCGGCCGGCGAAAGCTTCTGCTAAGTTATTGCAAACTTGGCGTTCGGAATGGTAGTCGAGGGCGCTTGTAGCTTCGTCCAAAATCAGCAGTTTCGGGTTTTGCAAAATCGTGCGGGCGATCGCCAAACGCTGCCTTTGACCCCCAGAAAGCGACGATCCCCGCTCTCCGACTATGGTGTTGTAACCAGCAGGCAAGCCCATAATAAAATCGTGAGCTACCGCTAATTTTGCAGCTCGCACAATCTCATCCGTACTCGCATCGGGATTACTAAGAGCAATATTTTCCTGTACCGAGCAGTTAAACAGCAAAGTATCTTGCAGCACCACCCCAAGTTGGCTGCGGAGCGAGTAAAGTTCCACCTTAGCAATGTCATAGCCGTCAATAAAAATCCTGCCCGACAGCGGCGGATAAAGACGCTGCAACAGTTTCATCGCCGTACTTTTACCAGAACCGCTTCCCCCCACAATTCCCACAAAACTGCCAGGGGGAAATTCCAAATTCACATTCGCCAATTGCAGGGCTCCGCTCTCCAGGAATCGGAAGGAAACCTCCTCATAGGTAACCTGCCCTTGAATTGCGGGCAGCGGGATATTGTTGCGGTCTTCCTCGCTGGTTTCCGTCGGCGTATCGACCACATCCTTAAGCATATCGATCGACATTGAGACTTCTTGGAAACTCTGCCACACGCTCACAAAACGCAGCAGCGAACCAGTCACGTTCCCGGAAATAATTCGGAAAGCAATCAACTGACCCAAAGTAATCTCATTTCCCAGTACCAAATAAGCTCCCACCCACAACTGAGCTAAGTTACCCACCTGATTTAAAAAGGCGCTAATCGTACCGGCTGTAGTTCCTGTGATAATTGTTTTAAAACTGGCTGTAATGTATTTTGCGTAGCGGCTAGACCACTCCCATCGGGATTTCAATTCAATATTTTGAGCCTTAACAGTTTGAATCCCGCTGACTACTTCCACTAGATAAGATTGAGAGTCAGCAAAACGCATATTTCTCTGTTTGATCAGGCGCAGCACCAGCGGATTGATTAGAACAATCATCAGCCCCAGTATCGGTACCACTGCCAAAGATACAAACGTTAGCTGCACGCTGTAGGAGAGCATAACGGCGACGTAGACCACCGAGAATACTGCATCGAGAACAACTGTCAAAGCTGTACTCGTCATGAATTCCCGAATCTGGCCCATCATGCTGAATTTGTAAACCAAATCTCCCACGCGCCGATTGTCAAAGTAATTTTGGGGCAGCCGGAGTAAGTGGTCGATGACTTCTGCACTCAATTTGACATCGATGCGGTTTGAGGTATCTATAAACAAAAAGGTACGCAAACCGTTGAGCAGTCCTTCAAACAGAGCAACACCTAATAGAAATGCCCCCAAAATATCCAAGGTGTCAATGCTGCGCTGACCTAAGACTTTATCAATAATTACTTGGCTGATTAATGGGTTGGCAAGACCAAATAACTGTACAAAAAACGAAGCGAGCAACACTTCAAAAAACACTGTCTTGTGTTCCATCAGCGCCGGCACAAACCACCAGAAGCTGAACTGCTCTTTTTGCTCGACTTGCGGAGCTTGCAGCAGCAGGACTTCTCCCTGTTCGCCCCAGATTTCTTTGAACTGAGGTATGCGCTTCCGCATCAACCCTTTTTCGGGTGTCGCCAGCACCAATTCTTGTTCGGTAATGCTGTAAATAATGGCGAAGCTGTCTTCCCATTTAATCATTACGGGGGCTTTGATGCGGTTGATGGCTTCTGCTGGCACTTGCGCCAATTGGGGCGTGAGGCCGATGCTTTGGGCGATCGCCCCGCAGGCTTGCAGACTGATAGAACCAGCGGTTTTTAACTGATTTTCTAGAACTTTGCGGATGATATCTCGACGAAATTTAAGGCCGAAATACTTGCTCAACATTTGGAAGCAAGCTAGCGGGGCTTCAATCTGCCCTTTGGCGCGGAAAACTATGTATCTCGCCGCATCCTTTGGTTGGTCGGGTTCTGGGGGGCGATCTGGGGCCTCTATAACCGTGATCGATGTTCCGCCGGGCGGATTCTGTCCTGGGCCTACTGTATCTGGCGTGCCATTTAATGACTCTGTTTCGGGTTGGGGTTCTGGGGGTTCCCGGAAGCCGACCAATCGCGCGCCGAGGCGGCCTTCTACTTTTAACGATTTGGCTGCGTTTTCCGCAGAGAAGCGGCTGCCGGTGGGAAAGTCGCCTAAGACGCCGCTGCTGACTAGCCAAATGCGGTCGGCATCTAGCTCTTTGGCGATGTCTTGAGTTTTTTTGTTGCCGTTTGGTACGTTGACAACTGTCGCGTCTTGCCAAGCTTGCAGGGTGAGTTCCTTGAGATTGGAAGTGCCGTCCGCTTGGCGCTGCAATTCCAGGCTCAATAGTTCAAATACTTCGCTCAAGGAACAGTGTTCGCGAAAGGCTTCTCCAAAGGTCGGCTGTTTTTCCACTACACTCAGAAAATCTTCGGCAGGTATGACGATCGCAATCACATCTGTAGAGGCGATCGCGGTTTCGCACGGAACTCCCCTGAGCAAGCCAGCCCAGCCAAGAATTTCCTTCGACTGCACCAACCGCAAACTTACGTGACGCTGCGAGCGCTGGTCAAAGCCCAGCAGCCGGGCCTGGCCTTGATAGATAATTGCCACCTGAGTCGGCATTTTTTCCCGTTCAAACAGAGGCTGCCCCGTCCGGTAGCCGAGGAGTTGGCATTTAGCCACCAAGGCTGACAGAGCCGTCTCTGAGAGTCGGTCAAAGGGAGGTGTTTTAGCTAGGAAATCCTGAATTTGGGAGAGGGAAACAGCGGAAGAAGTCATGATATTGAAGACACGGAGGAGAGGGGCTGTAGCGGGCCTATTTGCGAGATCTGTTCGGCGAGCCAGCTTTCAAAGAGTTCGTTAATCAAGTGCAGCCGCATCGATTCATCGAGCTGGGCCGGCATGAACTTTTCTAGTCGAATAATTACCATCCATTCTGCCAGAGGACGTGGCGTCCAGAGTTGATTTGGCTGGCTGACGGACAAAAGTTTGCTGATTGCCGGGTGAGGCTGCGAAAGCGGTACTGGGCCCAACAAGCCCCCGGACTTGGACTCCGGGCCTTCGGAAAAGTCGCGGGCCACTTCGGCAAAGCTTTGTTCCCCTTCCAGGATGCGAAAGTAAAGTTCGTTTGCCAGTGCTGGATTTTTGGTGCGTACCAGGGAATAGACTACGTGGTCTAGGCTAGCTTTGCGGGTTAAAAAATAATTATCTACTTTAGGTCTCCAAGTGGCTTGCTTAAATTTTTCGATCAGCAAGGGCCTGACGGCCATCTCTTGAAGTTCTTCTTCCGTCATGTTTTGGCCGCGCAGCCAAGCTTCTTTAGCTTCGGGGGCTGTCAGTTGGTGTTGTGCCAGAAAGTCAAGGGTGGCGGATTGGCGTTCTTCGTCGCTGCAACTAAAGGATGCGATCGCTTGGTCTACTATTACACCGCGCAAGAATTGCGGCATTAACTGGTATCGCTTCAGGAGCGATGGCATATCCTGAGCTTGCAGTAATTTATCGCCTATTTGAAAAAGTCCTGTCATTTTTTTATCTCCAACTGACTTGCGCTTCCCCTTTTAATTTAGCTGTGGCAGGAAAAGAGCGACAACCACTAACCCCTCGATTCCCCGATGATAGCAGACCGTCAGTGGGCTAGCGCTATTGCTGTCTATTTATTGACGCTCTGCCTAGCGAGGGGTTCCCCGCGGGTCTCATACATGGTAGCGGGATGCGAGAGTGGGAGAGTGGGAAAATCTTTACTTCTGCCATCTTCCTTCTTCCCTCAACATCCATCCGTTAAATCCCGTACACTCCTTAGTTGCTGAACTTCCTTCTTCCTTCACTCTCGGAATAGTCTTTCAAAGAGCGTTCCCAGTTGGGTCGAGCAAGCGCGACTGTCGAGATATTTGGGGTTTGCCGCCATTTTTTGCTGGATTCGATCGCGGTAGTGTCGGCGCAGTTCTGGGTGGGTTCCCAGTGCTGTGCAGATCTCTAAATAAGAGTTCTGGCTGTTTGCTACCAGTTCCGGAAGTAGCAGTTCTTCGAGCACGGCGGCTGATTGTCGCGATCGACTTGTTTGCCCTTTTCTTACCACTACAGGCAACCCCACCAACAGGGGTTCTGCTAAGGAGCAGGCACTGCTGTATGGATAGGAGTCTAAATATATATCAGCCAATTCCAGACATTTTATGCAATCTGCGCGAGATGGCAGCGCTTTAATCACAACTACGCGCTTTTTGTCAATACCCAATTCGGCAAAGAGCGATCGAATTTCTTTGTAGAAAGGCACCGTCGGATAGTTTTCATTGCGGGAACTAAAGGGATACAAAACTAAAAGAGAATTTGGTACCGCCGCAATAATTTTTGCCCAAGTTTCTCTCAATTCTGGGATAATTGTAAAAGCTGGAGCGCCGGACATGAACACTACAGATTCGTCGGTGGCTCCCCAACTGCTGCGAGTCGGTTCAACTGTGGCCGGTGATGATCCTACACTATAGCTTAAACAAACTCCCGATCCTTTTAAAGTAATTAATTTTTCGCGATACTCTGCTGCTGCACCTGCGGGCAATGTCAAATCTCCGGCAATGAAATAATCGATATTTCGGGCGCCGGTGGTTGCGGGGGTTGATGCACCGGTAGCTATTTGCACCCGCGCTAGTCGGTGCAGGCACAGCAGCGCGCTTGGTTGAGAAGTGTCGGTAGTATTGGTGCAGATTAGCAGAATATCTAAATCGTGCGATCGAATTTCTCGGACTTGAGTTGGCAAATCTTCTGACAGTTGCACCAGTTTGTCGGCGCAATTTTCGCAATATTTCCCCAGTCGCTCGTCTTGTACCTGGAAATAGTACACGATAATTTCAAATTTGCTTCTGTCTAAATATTCAAAACTCGGAATTGCAGCACGAGTCTCGGATTCATCACTAATTTTATCAAGCAAAAAGCCAACTCTGATTTTAGTTCTTTCAGGTTCTCTCTGAGAAAAATTCCATTCTATTTGACAGCCGATATTTTTCAAATGAAATTCCACAATATCAGCTCGCTGAATCAATATATTGAGCAGATTAACCTCGCTCAAATACAAAGCTGGGAAACTAACATTTTTCGCAATAAAAGCCGCCAAATAACGCCAAACTTCTGAATCTGGAAAACGGGCGATATTAGCAGCGACGTACTTTATTAACTGCTGGAAATATTCAGAGTATCTTTCAACTTCCGACTTTTGTTTAAACTGATATCTTGCACCATTCTCAATTACTTGTTTGGGAACAGGCAAGATGCCTGTTCCACCAGAAAATTCATCTGTTGTGGAACCAACAGGCAAGATGCCTGTTCCACCAGAAAATTCATCTGTTGTGGAACCAACAGGCAAGATGCCTGTTCCACCAGAAA
>NZ_JAUBRI010000012.1:0-49227 GCF_036701795.1 Microcoleus sp. N9_A1 | reverse complement strand
ATTTATCTGTTGTGGAACGGGCATCTTGCCCGTTCTTGACAATGCCACATCTCAGTTGAAAATAATTCGGCGACTGAAATATAAATTTCAAAAAGTCGTCAAAAAACCACTGGGGAATCGCTGCATTGTTATACTCAAGTGGTAACTGATAAGCGTCGCGGTACAGCATCGCTGCGAGGAGATATTGCATCTTCTCGGCAATTTCCCCTCCTTCAGCAAGTTTCGAGGATAACTGCTGGACAAAACTTTGTTCTGACTCAGTTAAAGTTTCATTTTTGAGGGCGCTATCTAGGAGCAATTTATGAGCTTTTCCCGTGTCTTTCAAGTAAGCACTTTCTAATTTTTTCGCTGGCAAATTCAGCCAATATTCAGCTAGCTGTTGGCGGTAGGAGCGCAGCGCGAGAAGAGGCTGTTTTGAGGGGGATTTATTGTATTGCTCAAGCATTGCTGACAATTCTGATAAACTCGGCTGGGTTCTCAATGCCAACTTTTGGCGGATTGTCTGTTTAATTTGTTGATTCAAGAAACTGTAATCAGGAGCATTTAGTAGTTTTTTGTAAAATCTGACTACATCCTTATGATTTTCCCCAGCAGCGAAGTTTTTCCAAGTTTGTTGTTCGGGATGAATCCGCAGGGAGGACAGTTTTTCGTCTACAAATCCGATATGATAGTTGCCCATGATTCGCCACCACATATCTAAGTCTACATACTGAGATAATCCCGAATCAAATAATCCTATTTCTTCAAATACTCGCGCGGCAATTAAGACGGTACTAGGTTCGCCAATTTTGTTTATCGGGTTGTTCAAGCAGTTAGTATCTGCCAGTAATTGTTTTCCGGGCTGAAGAGATTTTAAATTCGACCAACTTTTATGCAAATCTTTAATTGATTGAGAAGCTCTCCGCAAAATCGGGTTAGATTCATTTTCAGCTATGGTGATGCCACGCGGGGAGAAAACCATACCTATTTCTGGGTTTTTTTGGGCGACTGCGACCATTTTTTCAATACATTCTGGTGCGAGCAAGTCGTCTTGAAACAGAAATTTAATGTATTGACCTTTTGCTTGGGATATGCAGAAGTTCCAGTTTTGTGATAAGCCGTAGTTGCGGTGCAGTACGATGCGGAAATCGACTGAGGTTTGTAATTGGAATGATTGGGCGATCGCAATTGTGCTGTCTGTGGAGCCGTCGTCGGATATAATCAGTTCTATGTTAGCGTAGGTTTGGGCCAAAGCACTTTGAATTGCTTCCCCAATAAATTTTTCTCCGTTGTATGTTGGAATGCAAATGCTAACCTTCGGCTGCTCGTTTTGTACTTCTGCTTTGGATTGATTTTTTTGCTGTGATGGTGGCAAGTCTGCCCTAATTTTGGCAGACTTCGCTGTGGCTGTTCCTGACAGAGGTATGCTTTGAAAGTTATCGGTAATCTCGGCAATATATTCGAGACGTTTTCTAATTTTATTGCCTGTAACTTGCGGGTGGAGTAAAGTCTTAATTTCCTCAGCAGCTATCGCTCCAATTTCTTGAGCTTCCCGGTAATTGTTGAAGACGTACCGCATTAAATCCGCAGCGTGTTCGACATCCGCTTCGGCCCAAACATTGCCTTTTTTGTAAGGCCCGAAATCTTTCTCAAGTGGGATTAATTTATACTTGACTAAATAGCTATTGCCGACATTCATAAATTCTGTATTTGATGAATAGCCGGTGGCAATTACGGGTTTCCCGTAAAACATTGCTTCAGCCATTGTTAAGCCAAATCCTTCGCAGCGGTGCAGGGATACATAACAGTCGCAATTGTAGAGCAAACCGTTAAGTTTATTTTTGGACAAATACCCGTCTAGATGTTTGATATTTGAATAATTGGCGATGGCAGAATTTAATAAGTTTTTCTGCTCTAAATTTCTGTTTGAATTAGAAGATTTGATAATCAACAATAGGCGGTCATCTTCGCCAAAAGCTTGTTTAAATGCTTGTATGGCCACTAAAGGATTTTTGCGCTCGATGCGGCTGGAAAAGTCGAATACAAACAAGAAAATAAATTTATCTTTAGGTAAACTCAGTGCTTCTCTGTTCAGGGAAGGTGCGGGGAGAGCAATACTGGGCATAATTTTGATCACGGGAATTGGCGCAAGTGCCGAAATTGCCTCGGCGCAATAGTTGCTGTAAGTCCATATTTCGTGAAAGTGATTAAATGCTGGCTGCCATTCTGGGGGAAATGCGGGAAGTTCCCAAGCCCAAAAGCCGATATTGTATTTGTTTTCAAAATAGGTGGAACCTGTATGTTTGATAAAGGTTGCAATTTCATCGGCGTTAACTTGAATTAAGTTGACGGGATGGGGATTGTCTTGGCTAAAGTTTTGATAGGTAGTGTCTTGTTTGCGGTGGGGACTGCGGGTAAAATTGTTGATGACGAAGGGAATGTTGGCGGCTTCTGCGGCTCTGATGTTTGCTCTGACACCTTCTCCTATGCCAAATTCGCCGTTGATGTAGCCGGCGATGTTCATTCCTAGATTAGGGTTCATAGTTTCTAATGTATTCAGCAAATTGTTGTGTTGATTTTTGGAAAAAAAGCAGAATTAATTGAGAGTCTCAATCGCGCTCAATGAGGGTATGGGTTGAGAAAAAATTATAATTTTGCTCAATATTTGCTAAGATATGGCAATCCTTGTAGGATGGGTGAATAAGATTAAATGAACCGCAAAGGGCGCAGAGAACGCAGAGGAAGAGAAGAGAGGGAAGGGAAAGGGTTGGTAACAGAAAATTGGGTGCTTGACAAATGTGCCGATCGCCATTGTATACTGGCATCGCAATGCTAACCTTCGGCTGGTTGTCTGTCGGCATGGGTTGCTCTGTTTTATTTTACGATAAACTAATCAGGAATTTTAGAGAAAGTGATCGATCGCGTCAACCACGACTTCTTGAAGCTGCTACCGCCGGATGCTAAAGTCATTGTCGAAATTGGCTGCGGTACGGGCTCGACGGGCGAACAGTACAAGCTGATAAATCCCCATTGTCAGTATATCGGCATTGAATGCGATCGAGAAAAAGCTAAAATTGCAGTCGATCGGCTAAACTGGGTGACGGTAGCCGATATTGAAGAAATTGCCCTCGAAAGTCTCGACATCGCCCCAGGAACCGTCGATTGTTTGGTTTTTGGCGACTTGCTACCCTACCTCAAAAACCCTTGGGATATCCTCAAGCAGTACAGTGGTTTGCTGAATCCAGAGGGGCAAATTCTCGCCAGAATCCCTAATGTTCAATACTGGCGGCGAATTGTCAATCTGTTGCGGGGACAGTGGGAGAATCCCGACAACAAGATGCAGCACTGGTTTACCCTAGAAAGTATTAAATCACTATTTGCTCAAGCCGGATTGCAGGTTTATGAATTTCAAGGAAAGGGACACAAAACCGAAAATTTTGTCCACTTTCAGGAATTACTGCATCCCATGGTAAAGGCTTTAGAGCTAACATCGAGCAGCTTTGCTACGGAAACAGGTGCGGAACATTATATCGTGCGATCGACCAAATCGACCGTACCTGCGCGCAGACTGCTGATTCAGACTATCATTATGGCTCCTACAGGGTGCGATCGTGTGCGAGTTTTGGAACCGGACAAATTTAGCGCTACAATTCCCGGTGTCCGCACCGTATCCGGCGTGAAAACAGCAGAATTAATTCCCCCCCTGCTGGGAGAAGAAAAAGTCTTCATCTGGCAGCGGACAATCATGCAATATCCCGGCTATATTCCCCAACTCAAAGAACTGCTGCAACAAGGCTATTTAATAGTAGCTGAAATTGACGATAATCCCGTCCGCCGCCGCGAATACGCAGACAATAATTACCTCAGCTATCGCGGCTGTCACTGCGTTCAAACTTCTACAGAACCGCTAGCCAAAATTTTGCGGCACTACAATCCCAATGTGGCCGTATTTCCCAATCAATTAGCTTATCTACCTCCGCCGCGAATTTATCCGGCAGAAGATACAGTCACAATCTTTTTTGGTGCACTCAACCGCGAAAAAGATTGGCAGCCGATTATGGCAGCGGTAAATCGAGTTTTAGTTGCACACAAGCACCGGATTCGAGTTAAAGTAATCCACGACCGCAGATTTTTTGAAGCCTTAAAAATACAACAAAAAGAATTTGAACCATTTTGCAGTTACGAACGGTATCAAGAAATAATGTACAGTTGCGATATAGCTTTACTGCCGCTCGTTGCTAACCCGGTTAACGAAATGAAATCCGACTTAAAATTTATTGAATGTGCAGCGCGGGGAGTAGCGGTGCTGGCAAGTCCCACTGTGTACGAACATTCGATTGTCGAAGGTGAAACCGGATTTATTTATAGATATGAAAAAGAGTTTGAAACCAAACTAAATTCGCTGATTTCAGACACTTCTATGCGCCGGGAAATAGCCGCCAATGCTTACGAATGGGTGCGGGACAACCGCTTGCTGTGCGGGCACTACCGGCAGCGCCGAGATTGGTACTTACAGATGCGAGACGAGTTGCCACGTTTAAATGCTGAGCTGCGCGATCGCCTGCCGGAGTTATTTGGTGACTAAGTGCGGTAAAATTTATAGGGTTATTGTGCGATCGTTCTGTTTTATTGTTTAATTTTTAATTGTTACTCCACACCAATGCGAATTCTCTTCACTATTGCTCACTTTTACAATCCCAGCGGCGAGGGGAAACACGCTTCCCAGCGAAATGATCCGCAACCACGACTAAACGCTTTAACCGCTTGCGTGACATCGCTGCAAGCTTTGTACGGCAAATCTCAGTCGATGATTGACATTAGCGAATGTGCAACTATCCCAGCAAATCAATCTCAACAGCACGAAATTGACATTGTTGTTTGCACTACTCAAGGTTATCATCTGTTGCCTCAATTGCCAGTGCAGCCCAGATGTTTTATGCACCATGCTACAAAATGCGAACCGCTGCTGTTGGGGTTTGAGTGTCAAGCAGTTTTGCGAGCGTGTCTTAACAAATACGATTATTTCTGTTATTTGGAAGATGATTTAGTTCTGCATGATCCGTGGTTTTTTAGTAAATTAAAGTGGTTTACTCATCACGGAGGAAATGGGAATTTGCTGCAACCTAATCGCTATGAAATAGCGCCTAAAGGCGCGGTTTTTAAAGCATATGTTGATGGTGATTTAGCAGACTCAGCGACTTCTCCGTTTCAAAATGTAGAGGAGCAGCGGCAGTTAATGGGAAAAATCATGGAACAAACAGTCGCTTTTGAGCGGGCGTTGAATCCTCATTCCGGCTGCTATTTTTTAAATGCGGAACAGATGGCACACTGGGCTAAGCAGTCTCATTTTTTGGACAGGGATACTAGCTTTATCGGCCCGCTGGAAAGTGCCGCGACTTTAGGAATTATGCGGACTTTTAGAGTTTACAAGTCAACTCCTGCTTATGCTAATTTTTTGGAGGTTCAACATTTTGGAACGAGTTTTCTGAATTTGATTGGTAATAAGGTGAGGGTGCCGGCAGAAGGATGAGTTAAGATATTCAGGTAAGCTGCAATACTTGAGAGGTCGCATGACCCAGGCAAGCGAAAAAATTGTCCTTCCCTCTCCCTTCCCCGACCACACTCAACTGCCAGAGGAAGACGGCACTTTTGTGAAGAATTTTCAGGAGCATCCGCAGAGCATTATTTTGACTGATTCTATCGGGTCGGTATTGCAACGGCTTCATCCCGATGGGCAATATGCTATAGGGCAAGACTGTGGCATCTACTGGCGAGAAACAGACCCGCTTGAAAAGGGAGCAGAAGCTCCAGACTGGTTCTACGTGCCGAACGTGCCACCAACACTAGGAAATCAGATTCGTCGCTCTTACGTGTTGTGGCGCGAATTCATGGCTCCGATGATTGCTTTGGAGTTCGCATCGGGAGACGGTTCAGAAGAGCGGGACACAACCCCACTATCGTACTCGGAAGTTGGAGCGGCCCAAAGGCCTGGGAAGTTTTGGGTTTATGAGCGGATCATGCGGATTCCGTATTATTGCATCTATGAGATCAATACTGGCAGGCTGGAGGTTTACAGCCTGAACAATGGGTTTTACCAGCAGTTGCTTCCGAACGATCGCGCTCATTATCCGATCGCGCCCATGGGCGTAGAATTAGGACTGTGGGAAGGCAGTTATCAAAACCAGACAATGCTGTGGCTGCGGTGGTGGGACAGCGAGGGCAATTTGCTGCTGACAGGTACAGAACGAGCTGCTGTCGAACAGCAACGAGCTTCCTTAGCAGAGCAGGCTTTGAGTGCAGAAGCCCAAGCGCGGCGGGATGCGATCCCTCGGTTGTTGGCAATGGGATTGAATACAGAGCAAGTGGCAGAAGCGCTGGGTTTATCAGTAGAGGAAGTTAGCCAGCATTCACAATCTTAATGTCGCTTTTTATTAATAAGAAGTCAAAACATCGCCGATTTTAACTGTGCCACTGTCGATAATTTTGGCTAAAACTCCAGTTTGTGCGTGACCGAATTCCTGTTGCAGTAAACTGAGTAGGGAAATATCCCGATCGCCCGTTTCTGGATTCACTTCTATATTGACACAGCGACCGATTCGTGCTGTAACTTCTATGCGCGCTGTGCCTAATTGAAACTGTTTTCCGATCAACTCAAATTCTGACCAAGCTGCCATACCTTCTAGCACAATGTTCGGGCGAAATCGGCCCACGTCAATGTTTTGAACAGCAATTTCTGTTAATTGATCTAATGTGGCTTGACTGAGTAAAGAAATGTGTACGGGTTCTCGATCGGGATAACGAGTTTCGCCGCTGGTGTCGCCGACTAATTGCAAAGGTGCAAACTGCGGGTGTCTCGCTTCTTTTGTGGGTTCAATTGCCGCCAAATATTCTGTGAAAAAACTGCTGATGCGATCGCGCCCCGCTGCTGTGTTCGTTTCTGCGGATAATACTTCAACTCCTTGACGCTTGACTGTTAAAACCGTCGTTTCCGGTTGATAATCACATTCCAAAGCTGCTAACAGAGGCCAATCGTTTTGAACGGCAAAATGTTTTTTGCTCATCCAAGGCATATTTTGGGCGGGCATCTTAGCAGCTTCAAGATTATCTGCAAACATCAGGGCAAAAGCTCGATCGCCCTTAATTCCGTGTCCGGCTGTTAAAGCAAACTCCGACATTGGTTGCGGTGTCAGCCCTTTAATTGGATAAATAAATAACTGTTTTATTGTTGCTACTGTCATATTTTTTTTAGCTTTGCTTCAATTTATAATGAACTATAGCCCCCTTAAAAAGCCGATATAGGGGGCATAAGCTATTTCACAAACATTAATAAAATTGCTATAAAAACCCGATTAAGCTAGCAATTCATAGCGACGAATATCTGGAGGCCCAACGGCCAAACCGTCTAATTTCTGCACGGCGTCTTGAATGTGAGTTGAACCGAGATGTAGTTCGAGCAAATCTGCACTTTCCCACTCTTCAACAAACGTAAAATCTGTGGGATCGGCTTGATTTTGCAGGAGTTCGTATTTGATGCAGCCTTTTTCTTTGCGAGTGGGATCCATAATGCTCAGCAGCAGAGATTTAAGTTCTGCTACTTTGTCGGGAAAGGCGGCGAGGCGGGCGACTACTCGCAAGGTTGTTTTGGACATAGGAGAAAAAAGTCACAGATAGGACGATCGAATTTACCGATTTTTATTTGGCAAACTCAACAATAGAGGATTTTACTTAAAATAACCTAAATAGGTCGATCGGTCAACGGCGGCCTAATCAGTCCAAGACACGCTCAAGTCTCAGAAACATCATATCTTGCACCATTGTCAATAAGCTTTTTATGGGCGGGCTAGAAGCCCACCCTACAAGAAAACTCATTCTTTGTGGAACAGGCATCTTGCCTGTTCTTGAGAATTGTCCAAGATGTAAGAGAAACCCCGTTTCTTCACAAATTCTTCGTTAGCAACCGCAGAGCGTCGTATAAACCGGGTTTCTTGATATATTTGGGCGAATACCGGAGGAACTCAATCTTTGGGATAAAATCGCTTGTTTTCTGTAGAATATTCCCAGGCGATCGCCTCGGGGTCTTTTTCGCGACTCCACTGAGCAAACTCCGGCTTAAGTTTCCACTTGCCGATCGTACTTGCGTGAACTTTGAATCTGCGGGAGAGTTCCGTCTGGGTAAAAGAGATTTTGGGTTTTCCAGGAGTCTTGGTTTGAGCAATGGGGAATAAATTTGGTTTTTTATCTTGTGTTTTTTCCCGATTTGTGGGAGGCTCTTGAACAGCTATTCCCGCAATAGCTGTTTCGCTTTGATTGACAGGTGGAGCTATTTGAAAATAATACAAAATTCCGCCTTGTTCCGTCACTTCAAAATCCGCTGCAAACTCAGAGGCTCGTTCGTCGAGATACTCTTGAACCTTTTCTCCCGGCAGTTTCGCATTCATCGCCAAATCCAAAGCCGTAACTCGCCCTTGATTTTCCTTGATCAACTTATAGAAAACCGAGTCTAAATGAGCGAGTTTATGTTTTTGCTGCTGTTGGTAGAGCTTGTAAGCCCAAGCAATGCCCGCTGTGGTGGCGATCGCCCAAAACATCTTTCCCGACTCGAAACTGGCAACCGCCGTCAAGGAAATAGGCAAAAGCAGGGTAAGATATCCCCAAATGCTTCCCTTCTTTAGGTTATTGCTGTTTTTGACCATAGTTCCTAAACAGGTACGTAGTTTAGCTTAGTAGAGCGTGTCTGAATGCCGCGAAAGTTTTTCGACAGTTGATATATCGGCTAATCGCTGACGCACTCTACTACAAAATCCCAGAATCTACTTTTTTTGCAACCGAGGTTTCATGTACTTTTTTCGCAAACAGATTGCCATCCTGCTGATAGTTGTTGCTTGCTGTACGCTGACGATTAGTTGCAGCGATAGCCGAGCTGTCCAGTGTACTAAATTTACTGAAATTGTCAACAAAGGCAACGCTCTCATTGATGTTGATAAAGACAGCAACGATGCTGCAACGACCGACAAGTTAGCTAAAAATTTGAACCTGATAGCGAATGAACTTGAGGATCTGCGAATAACAGATTCAACCCTCAAAGAAATTCAGGAGCCATCGGTTAAATCCTTCCAGGAAATTAGTCAAGCCCTCGGCGACATAAGCAAAAGTCTTCAGGCTGCAAATCTCGCTTCTACAAGTATAGAAGGTCGAGAGCAAATCCAAACAGCTCAAGCAGATATTATCAGAGCCGGCCAACAGGCGAATCAAGCAGCCGCAAATCAAGACGCTTTGACTAGCAAACTGATTAATTATTGTAAGGGCGATCGTTAAAGGCTAAGAGTTTTGAGTTTTGAGATGGCCACGCGAACCCCAACAACCCACGGGGGGTGAATGAATTTGAGGAATGCGTCGCCTTCACCTACTATCTACCCCTTTGCAATTACCCAATTTAGTGATGAATTTCTAGATTCAAAATATAGCAACCGAGTTGCACTTTCTCCGACCACAACTCGTATTCTAACTGCAAGTGTCCGGGCTCCGGCTTTCCTGTCAGCGTCAAGTTGCGGGTGAAGTTGCGGAGTCGCAACTGTTCGGGAGTCGCCAGCGATTCGCCCTGAAGCCAATAACGGCTCAGGCCGTACATTCCTCGTTCCCAGCAGTGGCGGTAACTGTATTTGCCGTTTCCTTGCATGGTCATAATGACTCGATAGGGCGAAACTTCTAGCCAGAGCAACCGGGGTTTTGTAGTTGGGGGCAAGATTGTAACTTGCTCGGCAGATTCGTCGGAGCCGTCGGAAAATTGGCGATCGATTATTGCTGGTTCGTGCAGCAACAAGTGAAAGCGATCCTGGTCTTTTTGATAAAGCGTACCAGCGGTTTCAACAACTGACCACAATGGTAAATCTGTGGATACCAGCGATAAACTTACAGGCTTGCGGTGATGGGTCAGCATAAATAAAAGTTTAGGAGTTGTTGTGGATCGGGCGGTTTGAGATTGGAGATTTTAGACTTTAGATTTTAGATTGGCTGGCTTCCAAATTCCGGAGCTTTTGCTTAAAAAAATGAAAAATCTACAACTCGCAATCGAAAATCTAAAATTGTTTAGTCACAATTCAATCATCTGGTCGATAACTGAGAGCTGGACATGAAATCTAAGCAAATACACGGATAATATTTGTGAAATTAATGTGAAATCCGTGCCGTTGCGTCCGCACTCCCGTGTCATCGAGAACTGACAGCGCAGTCTCCGGGCGAGTTTAATCAGCCTTTAAGTTAACCGGACACATTGGGAAAAAAACCGCAGGCCGTACAAAAGACAACTGACTTAGGACTGGGAAAAAGGTAGGATAGCTAACGCCATCCAATCCTAGTTTATCTCAATGCAAGCTGACATTATCACTACTACGCTTCTTGACAAAAGCCAAACTTTAAGCATTCAAAAACCTGCCTCGGGCTTGTCGCTGGTGGGGAGGATTCGAGTGCCAGGGGATAAGTCGATTTCTCACCGAGCTTTGATGTTGGGCGCGATCGCCCAAGGTAAAACTACAATTGAGGGACTACTCCTAGGAGAAGACCCCCGCAGCACGGCTAAATGTTTCTCGCTCCTCGGAGCCAAAGTTTCTGAACTCAACGCGGAACGGGTGACAGTCACGGGTGTCGGAATTGGCGAGTTAGAGGAGCCTGTGGAAGTCTTGGATGCGGGTAATTCCGGCACGACGATGCGGCTGATGTTGGGAATTTTAGCGTCTCATCCGGGGCGTTTTTATGCAGTAACGGGTGACAGTTCTTTGCGATCGCGCCCCATGTCGCGCGTCATTAAACCGCTGCAACAAATGGGAGCGCAAATTTGGGGTAGAAAGGGCAATTCTTTAGCTCCTTTAGCGATACTGGGACAGCAGTTAAAACCGATTCACTACCATTCTCCGATCGCCTCAGCTCAAGTTAAATCCTGCATTTTGCTAGCAGGTTTGATGGCTGAGGGAGAAACTACAGTCACAGAACCCGCGCTCTCACGGGATCACAGCGAGCGGATGTTGCGGGCGTTTGGAGCCAAATTAACCGTCGATCCAGAAACTTGTAGCGTGACAGTCACTGGCGGATCGCAACTGCAAGGGCAGAATGTGATTGTACCGGGAGATATTAGTTCGGCGGCATTTTGGCTGGTGGCTGGGGCGATCGTCCCTGGTTCCGAGCTCGTAGTCGAAAATGTCGGCGTCAACCCAACTCGTACAGGCATTTTGGAAGCTTTGGAAATGATGGGGGCCGACATTGAACTGCAAAATCAGCGAGAGGCGGCTGGGGAACCGGTAGCGGATATCTTGGTTCGTAGTTCCGGCCAATTGCGGGGATGCACCATTGCGGGCGACTTAATTCCCCGACTGATTGACGAAATCCCGATTTTGGCAGTAGCGGCGATCTTTGCGTCGGGTACTACAATAATTCGAGATGCGGCCGAGTTGCGAGTCAAAGAGAGCGATCGGCTGGCCGTGACTGCTGCAGAACTCAACCGCATGGGAGCCAAAATTTCCGAGTTACCCGACGGTTTAGAAATTACCGGGGGAACTCCTTTGACCGGTGCGGATGTTGACAGTTACACCGACCACAGAATAGCGATGAGTTTGGCAATCGCAGCGCTCAACGCCACAGGTATTACTAACATTCACCGGGCCGAAGCTGCTGCCATTTCCTACCCCGATTTTACCGCCACTTTGCAACAAATTTGCCAGTGAAATTGAGAGCGGGAGAGTGAGGGAGAGGGGGAGATTTGGCAAATATTGCCGAGAGCATCTCATCTTTTAAAAAAATGCAAAACTGAGATGCTCCCAATATTCCCTCTTCCTTCTGTCAACTGATAACTGTCAACTGTCAACTGTCAACTGTCAACTGTCAACTGTCAACTGACAAATTAAGAATCTTTGCCTACAACTTGTTCTTTTAAAGAATCAATTTCCGTTAACAACTCTTGGCGATTAGAAGCCTTGAGCAGATAGCGGTAAACAAACCAACCCGTATATCCCATCCCAATCAACTCAAAAACTGGAGCTACCAAAGGGACATCATTAAGAGCACCTAAAACTCCCAGCATTACCTTAATACTAATACCGCCTGCCAGAATTAAACCAATAGTTATGAGGGGCTTTTGGTAGTCAGCAAAAAAATTAGAGAGATAGGCTGGAAGTTCCGACAAAATTGTAATAACTTGGTCTTTAATATCTTGGAACTGGCTGGTCGTTGTTTCCGTGGTTGTCACTGTAGTCATGACCCCCGGTTTGTCCTCCACCAGATCTACTGTCACGACTTCAGTGATTGTTTGTGTCTCGTCCGAAAAGTTAGCTTGTGTCATTGAATACTTCCTCCGTTGTCAGGTAAAATTGCAGGCTGTGAATTGCTGCCAGTATAATTCTCCGGCAATTAGCACAGCATCCGCGCTGCAGGGACTAATTGATGAGACTAAGGCAGAGTTTCACAAATTGCAAGCAAAAATAACGATATGACTTGATTTTAAACAATTGCCTTCGCTGCCAAATCGGTCTTTTGACTCATTTTTTCACTTGATCGAGGTCGATTTGATTCGGGCATGGGCGTCCTTGTTCAAAGTCGGTGATATTGCCGATCGTGGTTTCGGCGATATTTTTCAAAGCTTCCTCGGTGAAAAAAGCTTGGTGTCCGGTAATCAGGACGTTGGGAAAAGTCAGCAAACGTTGAAAAACGTCGTCTTGAATGACGTGATTTGACAAATCCTCAAAAAACAAATCCGTCTCTTGTTCGTAAACATCTAAGCCGAGGTAGCCAATTATACCAGACTTCAGTGCTTTGGTAACAGCTTTAGTGTCAATCAACTGACCGCGGCTGGTATTGATCAGCATCATTCCCGGTTTCATTTGCCCGATCGCCTCTGCACCGATCAAATGGTAAGTTTCCGGTATCAGCGGACAATGGAGGCTGACAATATCAGAGGCGGCGAATAGTTCCGGGAGTGCGACGTATTCCATGCCTAGGGCGAGGCAATCTGGGTTTTGGTAAACATCGTATCCCAGCAGGCGACACCCGAATCCGTGCAGAATTTGGGCAGTAATTGCGCCAATTCTCCCTGTTCCGACGATGCCCACCGTTTTACCGTGGAGGTCAAAACCCAACAGGCCATCTAGGGCAAAATTGCCTTCGCGGACGCGGTTGTAGGCGCGGTGGATTTTGCGGTTGAGGGACAAAATCATCGCCACTGCGTGTTCGGCGACGGCGTAGGGAGAATAAGCGGGAACTCGCAGCAGAGTTAAGTCTAAATCGCGGGCTACTGCTAAATCGACGTGATTGAATCCGGCCGATCGCAGCGCCAGCAAGCGCACACCATTTTGGGCGATCGCCCGCAGCGTTTTTGCGTCCAAAGTGTCGTTAACGAACGCGCAGACCGCCGGAAATCCCGCAGTTAACACGCTCGTTTCCAGGTTCAGGCGCGGTTCAAAAAACACCAACTCGTGTTGGCCAGCGTTGGCTGCTTCTAAAAAAGTGCGATCGTAGGATTTCGTGCTGAATACAGCTACCTTCATGATTTTTGCCTGCAAATTCAGTAATAGTTAGCAATTCTTTCCAGATTAACTCTCTTTCCCCACCAAAACTCCCTAACCCAAAAAAACAATTTCCCTGAGAAATTTGGAGTTTCCCAACGAAAGCATCTATAAAAAAAGCTAATTTTTGGCATTACGAATGAAAATTTAATAACTTAAGCAATTGCTCGTTACTTTCGCTTTGCCTGGTAATGCAGATTCGGAGGCTCAGCCTCCTTTGATCTCGCAACTTACAGTCTGATGTTG
Organism: Microcoleus sp. N9_A1; assembly: GCF_036701795.1. Lineage (NCBI taxonomy): Bacteria > Bacillati > Cyanobacteriota > Cyanophyceae > Oscillatoriales > Microcoleaceae > Microcoleus > Microcoleus sp. N9_A1. Next base: position 35,455 of record NZ_JAUBRI010000012.1, on the reverse strand, counting down.
TAGCACTCTACAAACAAATCACCGATTACCAATCTGGCGGCAAATTATAACTTTCAAGAGTTGATTTGTCTTTCATCAAATCTTCAGTGTCTCTGTCAATTTTAATCTCACCATCCGCCAAAATTAACGCCCTTTGAGTCGTTTTTCCGATCCAATTCAAATCGTGGGATGCGATTAAAATTACCTCGACCGGCAATTGCGACAAAACTTTAGCCAAACGCCTGCGCCACGAGGGGTCTAGTCCGTTCGTCGGCTCGTCTAAGATTAAAATTGCAGGCTTTAATGCTAAAATTGCTGCCAAGGCTGCTAACCTTCTTTGACCCCCGGAAAGTTCGTGGGCCGAACGGTTGGCAAATTCGACTAAGCCGAATTCGTCTAATAAATCTAAAGCTCGATCGCGCGCTTCCCCAAGCGACACTCCATAATTGCGCGGCCCGAACGTCACATCCTCTAAAATAGTCGGCATAAATAGCTGGTCGTTAGCATCTTGAAAACAAAATCCTATTTGCTTCCGCGCTTGCGATAAAGTCGCCTGTTCCAGCTTTGTTCCCTGCACTCTAATCTCGCCGGATTGAGGCATTTTTAAGCCGATTAAATTTTCGAGTAAGGTGCTTTTTCCAGCCCCTGTTAAACCCATTAAACCAACTCTTTCTCCGGGTTGCAAATTAAAGGATATTCCCCGCAATACTGGTTTTTGCTGGGGATAGCTGAATACTAGGTCTTGCACTTCAATGGTTGGCGGTGATTTGAGATTAGTCAATTTTTATTTGCCTCGATTTTAGGATTAAGAGTTTTTAACCGCAGAGGGCGCAGAGAACGCAGAGAGGGGAGGGGATAAGGAAAAAGATAGAGGGATGAATTAATCAATTTCCTATGCCCTATGCCCAATTACCGTAAGAAGCTATTGTTAATCCCGCTGCGGTTAAAATTGCGAGTGTCAGCCACAGTCGCTGTTTTGGTGTTGATTGTGATTCGGTGGGCAAACTTCCTTGATAGCCGCGAATCATCATGGCTGCGTGTACTCTTTCTGCGCGATCGAGACTTCGCAAATAAAGCGCTCCGATCATGGAAGCACTGGCGTAGCGCAACCATCCTGCTGTACCAGATAAGCCTCGGAGTTGCGCGGATCTTTTCATGCGGTTGACTTCGGACAGCAAGATTTCTAAGTATTGTCCCGCTAAAAGAACTATCTCTTGCAAACCTGCTGGTAGGGGTAATCCTTTGAGGGCGATTCCGAAACTGTGGGGCGGCAAAGTTAGCAGAAAACTGTTCATAATTAGCAGGCAAATTAGGGAACGCAGCAACAGAAAACTGGCACGTTCCCAACCTTGCGGCAATACTAACAATGACAGAAAAATTAATTCGGCTCCTAACAGTTGTACTAGCGTTCGCAGGGGCGCTCTCAGCCAAAACGACCAAATAAGTGCGATCGCCCCATAAATCCCCAGCCACAGCCAAGCGCCAGTCTTCATAAAACCAATGCCGATTACAATTATCAGAGATAACCGCAATCGAAAAGGTATCGAGAGTTTAAGCATCTTTCGGTTTGACTAATTGAGCAATACCAAAGGCTGCACCGAAGCAGGTGGCCGCTCCCACAACTCCAGCAATGCTAGTACCTATCGGCTGTTCTTCTAATCCTTTAACTGTGTAATCTGCTAAAGGAGTAGGATTTTCGATCGCTACAGCTTCTTTCTCTTTAAAGCCATAATTTTCGGCTACCGATTCTAACCCGTCAGGCCAACTTGAAGCGAACAGCGAAAGCACCCCCGAAATTAATAAAACCCCGATTACTGGCACTACCCATTTTTGCAATTGCGGCTGTTCTCCCGGCAGTAAATCCGGCCGTACTTTGACTAGATAAGTTAAAACTGCACCTGTAATTACCCCTTCGCCAATGCCAATTAAAATATGTATGCCTACCATTGCTGGCAATGCGATATTCAGCGCTACTGTACCAGAAATTGCCAGTTGGATCGCCACACAAATAGAAGCAGCAACGATGCTGAGGGCGGCGGCAATACCCGCAGCTATGGGCAAGCGATTTCTGGAACCTCCCAAGAGTTGCTGCAACGGCTGCAACAGCCACCAGCCCACCCAAATGCCAACGAGCCCCATGTTAAAAATATTCGCACCCAAGGCGGTGATGCCCCCGTCGGCAAACAAGACGCTTTGAATGATAAAAACGGTGCTCATCGCCAAAGTTGCCGCCCAAGGGCTCCCCAAAACCACAGATGCCAGCGCCCCTCCCAACAAGTGTCCGCTGGTGCCGCCGGCTACGGGAAAGTTGATCATCTGGGCTGCAAACACGAAAGCTGTAGTTAAGCCCATGATTGGGGCTTGCCGCGAGCCCAGACTGGTGCGGGTTCGACTTAGGGCAACTGCAATTACTGCTGCACTTGCTATGCCAGTGGCAATGGCTACGGGCGGTGAAAGAAAACCATCAGGTATGTGCATAGATCTATCCCAAACAATTGAACTCCCAACCCTTTAGTCAACTATTTTTTACAAAAATTTACCATCCCCTCTGGGGGTATTGGTGCGGGGGAGCGATGCTCTTCGTTAGCGGGCAATTCGTGGCGGGCGATCGCTTATTTTATATAGATTACCGCCTCAAAGGCAGAATTTTGAGGATGAGAAATTTTATATTAAATAATCCTGAAGAATTATTGGGATATTTTACCTAGCACCCCCACATTGAAGCTTTTTGATAAGAATTATCAATATTTGTTTACAGATTCAACTGCAAAATTGTATTCACCGTCAAGCTCAAGCAAGAATATTAAAAAAACATAAATAATACACTGAAAATATCTCATTGGTTTTATTCTCAACTCCTGAGAATAAATAGCGTTAAGTTTTTGACGACCGCAGCAGTGAAATTAGCAGATAGCTAGTCACAGCCAAAGTATTGCGTGTTCGAGAAACTAAAAAGTCCGAATTATTGCTAGTCAATATAATTACCAGTAGGTTTGCGGTTGTCGATCGCACATTGGCGCGATCGGCTTTGCCCGCAGGAGCTGCATTATCAAGAAACTCAAAATACTAATGCGCTTATTCTCAAGTAATTTTCCGCACAACCTACAGGATATTTGCCAGTGGTGCAACACCCAAGACTCAACTACCGATTTACTTCCATCTGAATTTTCCAAATAGTTAGATATCGCTCAAATTTCACTCTCACAAAAGTTACTCTGGGGTGGCAGCATGGTGAGCGGACTAGGTGTTGATAAAATTCGCGCTTTGTCGTTATTAGTTAGCGGTTAATTATTAATTACCATTTTCAACAGATGAATCAGATCACCAGATAATTTTCACGCAAAAATTATGCAAATTGTGAACCTTATTTTTCTGGATTTTTGCTTTATTGGTTGCTTGCAGAGCTATGTCCTGGCATCCTCTATTCCCCTATTAGCCATGAACTTAAGTAATGTGAAATTTGATTTATGGAGACAAAAAATAAGCCACTCCCGGCGAGGAAGATGCACAAGTTTGTTTGGGTTTGTGTAGGAGTTTTTACCCTATTTATTGAAACTTATCCAATTGCAATCTTTCGGCAACACAAAAAGAAAACTTTCGCGGTATTTACGTCAAGTCTATGACAATCGAGTGGAAAAATCCTTCTGACGCACCAGCAGATGTTAATGCTGTTGCGAATAAGCCGACGGAATCTGCTATTGCAAGTAGCAGCGGTAAGGTTCTGGCTGCAAATAGTTCTAATTGAGCTGTTTACAGCCACAAAAAGCTGCCTGACAAGTTGGTTGATGTTGCACCTTTTACTAATAAGTAAACTGAATCGGCTATTGCGAGTAGCCGTACAAAGAAGACTGTGCAAGTTTTGCCTGTATCAGCAAGCAAGGAGTTCAGGCGGTCAATGGGACTAATTAGACAGCAGAAATTACGGATCGGGCAAAGTTAGAGGAGTTAATTCTGAAACTGTACGATCGTCGCATCGATCGAAGTTGGCAAGCTAGCCCTACATTCAACTCAAAATCTAGTCGATCGGGTCAGCGTCAGTCAAGATGGGGCGATCGACAATTTCGAGCCCCTCAATCAACCAGCCAAGGATTATACCCAAGAAACTCCTTTGCCAAATCTGCTCAAATCTTCCGAAACTAGCAGCAACAGTGCAGCACCCGTGGCTAAGTTTACTGTAGTGTTTGCTCCTATTGGAACCTTAGAAGTTAACCCGTAACTCACATAGAACATCTATCCGGTAAGGTGCGCCATCAGCACCTTATTTTAAATTTTTAACTTAAATGTGATATTATAAACAGCGCCCTCTAAGGCCTGCTACTTCTAAAACAACAAATGAAAGAACTTGACGAGAAAAAAACCCAGGAACTGCTATGCACCATCATGGAATGGGAACTTGCAGGTGTCGTGCGCTATACCCACTATTCACTAATGGTGACAGGGCCAAACCGGATTCCCATCGTGCAGTTTTTTAAAGCACAAGCAACGGAATCCTTACTCCACGCCCAACAAGCAGGAGAAATTCTCACCGGTTTAGAGGGGCATCCCAGTCAGAAAATTGCTCCCATCGAAGAAACCTACAAACACTCTGTGAAAGACTTATTGGAAGAAAGTTTAAATCACGAGAAAAAAGCGCTTAAAAAGTATAAATCTTTCCTTGAAGTTGTGACTGACTCCAGCGTTTATTTGGAAGAATATGCCCGCAATCTGATTGGACAAGAAGAATTGCACCAAGTAGAATTGAAAAAAATGCTGCGGGATTATAGTTGATTTAATCATTGGTTATTGGTTATTGGTTAGTGGTGAGTTGTTATTTCCAATGACCAATGACCAATGCCTCATGCCCATGCCCCATCCCCCATGCCCCATGATTATAAAAAATGAATTTTAGCGAAGCGGTACCGACTTTTGTAATTACCCTGCGCGAAGGCGTAGAAGCCGCCTTAGTCGTCGGAATAGTCCTAGCTTGCTTGAAAAAAGCGGAGCAAAGCAATCTCAATTCCTGGGTTTATGCAGGTGTCGGAGCCGGCATTGCTGCTAGCGGTTTTGTAGGTGTATTGTTTAATGGATTGCTCGCCGCACTATCAACATCTAATCAGCCTTACGCACCGGCAATTAAACAGCTACTAGAAGGTGTGTTGGGAATTGTGGCGATCGCCATGCTAAGCTGGATGCTAATTTGGATGACTCAGCAAGCCCGCTTTCTCAAAGCAGAAGTGGAAGGAGCAGTTACAGCAGCTTTGACAGAAAATACTCAAGCTGGTTGGGGCGTGTTCGGCTTAATTTTTATCGCCGTACTTCGCGAAGGTTTTGAAACAGTTATATTTGTCAGCGCTCAATTTCAACAAGGTTTAAGTCCGGCTTTAGGTGCTTTAGGCGGTTTGATTGGGGCTGCGATATTTGGCGCGCTGCTGTTTAAGTGGGGTATCAAAATTGATATCCGCCAGTTTTTCAAGTTTATGGGGATTTTGTTGCTGTTAATTGTTGCGGGTTTAGCAGTATCTGCACTGAAACATTTTGACCAAGCGGCTGCCATTTTGTCGCAGATGGATAGTAAATATGCAGCGCTTTGTGTTTATTTCGATCGCACTTCACAAATTCACTCTTGTATTTTAGGGCCGCTGGTGTGGAATGCAGAAGCAGTTTTGCCCGATCGGCAATTTCCGGGAGTTTTTCTCAAAGCACTATTTGGATACAGAGATCGACTTTATCTCATCCAAGCAGCAGTTTACATCACATTTTTAGCAACAATCGGCAATCTTTATTTCCAAAAACTAGGCGCTAAACCAACCGTTTCGGGCAACAACACTCAGCCTGCTCAAAACACAAATATCGCCCCATAGTTGTCAACCCTGTACCTGCCCGCCCGCCCAGAATCTTCTCTAAAACCTCAAATCGCCGGAAAAATTCCTCTTCCGAAGTCTCGCCCGCACGCAGATATCCTGCTGCAGGCCAGATTTTTGGCGATCAAGCTTTCTGATAGACTCCCTTAGCGCTTACAATTAGTACAAGAATATTTACACAGCTCAAAAAGTTCTTAATCAACCTTATAATCCTTAATGAAGCTTAAAATTAAAAAATTGTTCGTTAAAGTTACCTGGAACCCCCAGAAGGCTGTAGGCTCTGCCATTCGGTTAGCGGTGAGATAAATAATGATGCCTCGGATACTTGTTATTGATGATGACGCGGCGATCGCCGAACTGGTAGCCGTCAACCTAGAAATGGCTGGCTACGAAGTCACCCAGGCAGAAGACGGCATCAAAGGTCAGGCACTGGCAATACAACTGCTGCCAGATCTGATCGTCCTAGACCTGATGTTGCCTAGAGTAGACGGATTCACAGTATGCCAGCGTTTGCGGAGGGACGATCGCACATCCGACATACCCGTCTTGATGTTGACAGCCTTAAGTCAAACTCAAGACAAAGTAGAAGGCTTCAACTCCGGCGCCGACGATTACCTGACCAAACCCTTTGAACTAGAAGAGATGCTAGCGCGAGTGCGAGCCCTGCTGAGGCGCACAGACCGCATCCCCCAAGCAGCGAAACACTCCGAAATCCTGAATTACGGCCCGCTGACCCTCGTCCCCGAAAGGTTTGAAGCTGTTTGGTACGTTAATACCGTCAAACTGACTCACCTAGAGTTCGAGTTGCTGCACTGCTTGCTGCAGCGCCACGGTCAAACAGTCTCTCCCAGCGAAATCCTCAAAGAAGTGTGGGGTTACGACCCAGACGACGACATCGAAACAATTCGCGTACACATCAGACACCTGAGAACCAAGATGGAACCCGATCCCCGCCATCCTCGGTACATCAAAACCGTATACGGTGCGGGTTATTGCCTCGAATTGCCCAGCAACGAGCAAGTCGCCGAGGAAAGCAAATCCTCTGCTTGAACGGGCGCGCCAGATTCCACAAGCAGTTAAAAATTTCGATAGAAAAGCCTGAGAGCAAACGCTCTCAGGCTTTGTGGTTTGGAGTTTGAGTTGAATATGCCGACAAGTAGCCATTTATTCTCTTAATTGAGAAAAAACAATCCCGCACCGTCTTTTAGTCCCACTTCGATCGAAGCTTACCCAGAAGAAAGTACCGGATTTGTTCTGCCACCTTGTCTTTTCCCAGAGGATGAGATAGCTACTTAAACAACAATAAGCTTAGTAAGACTATTTGTCAATAAAAGTTTTAAATTAGATCTAATCTTTATTTTTTCCAATCACGGGCAAACTTGCCGTCAAGCCTAGAAACCAGTCATAGGCTTGATTTGACGATATTTTACACCGTTGTGTTACATATTTTAACCAAATTAAGTGAAAAACTTTATCAAAAAGCCCTTGACGAAACTTCTAAAATTGTTGATTATCTATATCAATAAGCCGCAAGCGCTTAAAACTCAACTGACATCCTTCACAAGAGGTAAATCGCCGTGACAAGCATGGCCAAAAAATCCTTCCCAGCCGAAGGAGAAACCTTTCCCTGGTGGGCAGGCAACGCCCGCTTAATCAACCTTTCCGGTCGTTTGCTCGGCGCCCACGTCGCCCAGGCCGGCCTCATCGTCCTCTGGGCGGGAGCTTATACCCTATTTGAGCTTTCCCGTTTCAACCCAGAATTTCCCATGTACGAACAAGGCTTAATCCTGTTGCCAAACCTAGCCCGACTCGGCTTTGGAGTTGGTGCCGGAGGCAAAATTGTCGATACTTATCCGTACTTTCAGATTGGTGTAATTCACCTAATTAGCTCAGCCTTTCTCGGCTTCGGCGGCATCTTTCATTCTCTCAAAGGGCCCGCCACCCTCGAAGAAAAAACTCCTTTCTTCGGCTACAGATGGGAAGACGCAGATAAAATGACCACCATCTTGGGCATCCACCTAGTTTTGCTTGGTGTCGGTGCCTTGTTGTTGGTGGCCAAAGCTATGTATTTCGGTGGTTTATATGATACCACGATCGGGCAAGTGCGGGTAATTTCGGAACCCACTTTCAATCCCGCCGTGATTTTCGGCTACCTGTTCGGTGCAGGTGGCACGCACTGGCTCGCCTCTGTTGACAATCTCGAAGATGTTGTCGGCGGACATATCTGGGTAGGAATCCTCTGCACAGCCGGCGGCCTCTGGCACATTCGCACTCAACCTTTTGCTTGGGCAAAACGCCTGTTCATCTGGTCAGGAGAAGCTTACCTCTCCTACAGTCTCGGTGCCTTAGCCTTAATGGGTTTCATCGCAGCCTACTTTGTTTCAGTCAACACCATTGCTTACCCAGAGGAATTCTACGGGCCGACTTTAAAAATTGGCTTCGAGCAGTTCCCCTACTTCCACAGCGAAGGAATGCTGACCTCCCGCGTCTGGTTGGCTAACACCCACTTCTGGCTCGCCTTCTTCGTTCTGCAAGGGCATTTCTGGCACGCTTTGCGATCGGCAGGATTTGATTTCCGCAAAGGCAAAGTCGTGCAAGCAATGCGCGAAGATATCCAGCCCGAAGGAAATAAAGTTGCAGCCAGTCCAGCCAGTTAACCGCATCAGGAGGAAAGCGAAAATGCAAGCAATAACAGATCAGAATTTAATTTCAGAGCCGGAAAACTCAGAAAACGAGTACGGCTGGTGGGCCGGTAACGCCCGCTTCACCAACCTTTCAGGACGAATTTTGGGAGCTCACGTCGCTCACGCGGGCTTGATTGTATTCTGGGCCGGAGCGATGACTCTGTTTGAACTTTCAAACTTTAACCCAGAGTTGCCGATGTACAACCAAGGTTTAATCTTGCTGCCGCATTTGGCAAGTTTGGGTTTGGGAGTAGGAGCAGGCGGTCAAATTGTTGATACCTATCCCTATTTTGCGATCGGAGTTGTGCATCTAATTAGTTCCGCAGTTCTCGGTGCCGGCGGTCTTTACCATTCCTTGCTCGGCCCGAAAGTATTGCCGCAAAACAAAACATTCTTTGGTTCCTTCGGCTACGACTGGGAAGACAAAGACAAAATGACAACCATCATCGGCATTCACCTATTGCTATTAGGTGCTGGTGCTTGGTTGTTAGTAGCAAAAGCCTTATTTTGGGGCGGTCTTTACGATCCCCACGTTGCTGACGTGCGGATAATTAGCGAACCAACCCTCAATCCCGCCCGCATTTTTAGCTATCTTTTACCAGTGCGCGGCCCGGAAGGAATGGCAGCAGTTGATAACTTAGAAGATGTTGTCGGCGGTCACATTTATGTTGGCTTGCTCTGCATTCTTGGCGGTTTCTGGCATATCTTCACTAAGCCTTTTGCTTGGGCCCAGCGAGTGCTGTTTTGGTCTGGCGAAGCTTACCTTTCTTACAGTTTGGGCGCTCTGGCTTATATGGGCTTTTTGGCCGCCTACTTTGTGACTGTAAATGACACTGTTTATCCAGAGGTTTTCTACGGCCCGGTGGGTTTGAGCGGCCCGGAGACAGCGGTTGTTTCTTCGCGGACTTGGCTCGCAACAAGCCACTTTGTGTTAGCGATTTTGGCACTTTGCGGCCATATTTGGCACGCGCTGCGCGTTCGGACAAAAGCGGCGGGATTTGATTTTCGATCGGGCGAATTTGTAACTGCAACTGCTAGCAAGGTTGAAAAATCGCCTCAGATGCAAGCTCAACCTGCGGCAGCAACAGCAGTTAGTTTTTCCGATGTGACTGTAACTTTTTTGCGGAATTTGCCGATTTACCGCAAGGGATTGTCTCCCATAGTCAGGGGATTAGAAGTTAGCTTGGCTCACGGCTATTTCCTAGTAGGAGCTTTTGCAGTATTGCTGCCTTTACAAGAAAAAGGTTTAGCACCGCTGGCAGCATTGCTGGTAACTCTGGCATTGGTGTTGATTCTGTCAACGGGTCTTTCGATTTACGAGAATCGGAAGATTGAAGCAGGTAAAGTTCTTTACTGGCACAAAACGCCTGAAGATTGGAGTTTATTCCGGGGCGGTTTGGTAATGGGCGGTACCAGCGGAGCATTCCTTGCCTATTTGCTGTTAGATAATTTTGCTGGCATTGATGCAATCTTCCGGGGGGTTGTGAACTGAAATAAAAACGGTTTGTAGTGCGGAATTAATTCCGCACTGCGAAAAACTAAATAACCGGGTTTCTGTCCGCTACTTGCGGCACTAATACCTTCAAGAAATCCGGTTTTTTCTCAAGTCATAGCTAAATTTCTGTCAAATCATACCTGATTCGTAGGACTTAAACACTCCTGGACTCACTCCCACCAAAGAAACTGGGTTTTTACCGAATCTACGGATGACCACAAGTCTTTTCGTAAAAACCCCGGTTTCTGAACCTTCATTCGTAAGTCTTATTCAAATTTTGCCGATTTCAAAAAACTCTGCAAAAAATGTGAATGGCAACAAGATTCAAGTTAAAAATTGCCCAGATATTAATTTTACGAGGGAAATAACTGTGACAATTGCTAGCATTAACGGCTTGGGAAAGGATGAAGCGAATTTTAAGTTTTGGGTTGGTAATGCCCGCCTAAATGCACAATTTTTATTGGGTGTAACAGCGCTTGCCGGTCACATCTGGCACGCTTGTCGCGCCCGCCTTAATAGAAACTGAATGCAGTTTAATCAAGATAAGCAAGAAACAAAGTTGAAGTTTCTTGCTTAAACTTCATCAGTTCTGGATTTGTAGGTACCAAGAGAGAAAATTAGTCTATGACTGTTTTTATGTGCTGTTTTTGTATCGTAACTGTGATGGTTATGTTTTTGTGGAGTGTTTCGGTAGCGCTGCGCGAAGGAGTTTATCAACTCCGGCGCTTGCACCAAATTCCCTGTGCGGATTGCGAGTTTTTTACTAATGACTACCGTCTCAAGTGTACGGTGCGGCCGTGCGTTGCTTGTACTGAAAATGCGATCGGCTGTACTGACTTTGAACCAAAGACTTATTTTGCCAATTCTTGCCAGCAACATTGCTCTAGGGCTCACAAAGATTATGCAGAAAAACAGACCACTAATCCTTCTCTTCCACCTTTAGCAACCGGAATTAGGATCTAGTAAATTCCCCCTAACACAGGGGAAATTATAACAATTATTGGGACAAATTTGCTATGAATCTATACAGCGCTAACTCACTCAAAGTCGAACTCAACCAGAGAGGCTGCCGCCTGACTCCCCAGCGAGAAACTATTTTGAGTGTCTTTCAAAATCTGCGGCAAGGCAATCATTTAAGTGCCGAAGAATTATACAAGACTTTGCAGAATCAAGGAGAAACAATTGGCTTGTCTACTGTCTATAGAACGCTGCATTTATTAGCAAGAATTGGGATTTTGCGTGAATTAGAATTAGCAGAAGGACACAAACATTACGAATTGAATTTGCCGGAATTGCACCACCACCACCATCTGGTTTGCATTCAGTGTCACAAAACCTTTGAATTTAGCGATGAATCGATTTTAAAAGTTGGCAAAAAGCAAGTTGACAAAGCTGGTGTTGAACTGCTTGACTGTCAATTAACTGTGCGTGCTGTGTGTTTGGAAGCGCTTCGGGAGGGATGGCCTTCTTTGCTGCCGAGCAGTTGGTCATGTCCGCGATATCATTCGGAAATTGAGGAGGAAATTAGTTGAGTCGGATGAAATACACTTCGGTAATGGGGAATTAGTAATTGGTAATTGGTAATTGGTAACTCAGGTACGGCAATAGCGTTGCAAGGAATGTTAGCGAAGTGATTCGTCAGAAAGCAATCTCACGCCTTCAAAACTTGCCGTCTTTCCCTTCCTCTTAATAGCGTTGCAAGGAATTTAACAGTTGACAGTTGACAGTTGACTTCGGAGTGCGAAGTTTTTAGGCAGGGGATTTAAGCCCCTGCCTAAAAACAATCCACCTAAAGGTGGGGGCTTAAATCCGCTGTGCTTTGGTTAGCGAAGTGATTCTTCAGAAAGCAATCTCACACCTTCAAAACTTGCCGCCTTCCACTTCCCCTTCCGCTTCCGCTTCCGCTTCCCCTTGCATCAAGCAACCTCAGAATCGCAACGTTGGTGTTCCATCCGAAATATGTTAGCGTACAAACTAGCAACAATTTGTTTACCTTCCTGCGTCAACTGCAAGTAACCGAGAGATTCGCTGATGTGAGGATAAATGCCGCTCCAGTAAAACTTAGAGTAGCTTTGCAGCAAGTCGCCCGGATGTCGGTAGCCCAAAATTTTAGTAGCACCGCTTTCTTCCAACTCGTAAAATAGCGCGCCAATTTTCTGCAAATATTGCGGGTTGCTGAGCTGACCTATCAAGTCAGCACCGCGCACTAAACTAGAGTAATTAACTGCATCCTCGTCAGTGTTACCGTCAAGCACCGAGAAACGAGTCTGTTCTATGTTCTGCTTAATTATCTCAGCATTAATTAGCTTGTGGTTGCCGAAGCGCTCGTCAATGAACAATTTAGCTCTGTCAACTCGGTAAGGAGCTAGGCTAGCCGCTGTTGCACCGGGAGCAAGTGCAATTCTCATACCATCTTTTCCAGTAGCATACAATCCTTCTGATTCTTGGTCTTGCCGGCAAACTCCTTTGACATATCCGATGTCTTGGCACAGCAAAGAAATGATGAAGTGCAGCCAATCTTCGCAGGAAACTCCGCCCTTGCGAATGTGTTTTCCCCGCAAGATTTCTTGACCGACTAAGCTAATGCAAATGGCGTGTTCTACATTGTGATAAAGAGCGTCGCTGTTGGCGATGTTTTCTAACGCCATTGCCCCCACCCAGGCAATAATGTCAGCATAGTCTGATTTGTAGCCTCCGTAAGTGCGGCTGTACCCGTTCTGAAGTTGTTCGATGAAAGCCTCGATCAGCAGTTCTGTAGAATTAAACATACCCTGTCCTTTTACCTTAATATTTCCTTTTAAGAGCGGTGCATCTATTGGGGAGTCCTTTAATTTTATGGATGAGATTTTAGCTCACAACTCATGCACCCCGTGTGCGTTATGCTCTGTGGGTGCCAAGTGGGTGGCAATCTCAAAACTCATTGACGCAGCTACGCCCGGGGAGTCGCCAAGCAATCTCGCGCCCTGACTCAAAATTCCCAAGTAACTCAGTCCATCACTGACACCCATCCCCGCCGTACTGCATACAGCAGCCTGCTGACAATTTTTCTATCCTCTGAACTTTTTAAACTGTGAGAATTAATTGCGTATTGGATTTGCTGGAACACAGTCCGATCGATCTTACCGGATTTCCAAATGTTCAAGTAAAGTTCGGAAATTTTATATTCAGGAATATAAGCTTTGGTTGTCATCTGCCGTCAACTCAATGTATATTTCTTATTATCCGGCAATTTTAGATAACTTTATGTGATATCGATCGGCTATAGACTGTGATGCGATCGCAGGCTGAAGTTAATGCGCCTCTCCTAATAATGGTAATTTGATCGATGGTAATTTGATCAAAAAAGCGCGATATTGCGATCGTCATAAATTTTGCTGACGGCTGTGACAATCATCATAGTTGCGCCTAAATTATAGGATGTCACATACCATTCGCCCGTTGCGCTCGCCCCCTCCCAACTTGCAGCAAGGAAGGAAGTTTGAGTGCTAGTCGCGCAAATTTCTTGCCAAAGAAACACGCGTCGTGTACAATATAGAGTCTGGTATCCTCACTTACCCATAATTATTTTCATTCATCCCGTCCCCCCAGAGGGGAAGGGACTTTCAGTGCGGATACAGCCAAATCACTATATTCAGCAAAAAGCTAGAAATGCCGTAACTCATGCCCACTATTCAGCAACTCATCCGTTCAGCACGGGAACAAACGCAGAAAAAAACCAAATCGCCAGCTCTCAAGAGTTGCCCCCAGCGCCGCGGAGTTTGCACCAGAGTGTACACGACCACCCCGAAAAAACCCAACTCGGCGCTGCGGAAGGTGGCTCGGGTACGGCTGACCTCTGGTTTTGAAGTCACCGCCTACATCCCCGGCATCGGTCACAACTTGCAAGAACACTCGGTAGTAATGATCCGGGGCGGTCGGGTAAAAGATTTGCCCGGAGTTAGATACCACATCATTCGCGGTACATTAGACACGGCCGGTGTGAAAGACCGCAAACAAGGTCGTTCCAAGTACGGGGCCAAGCGTCCTAAAGAGAAAAAATAACACGGGACTCGCCCGATCGCCGGGGATGAGCCAGCAAAAATTAAGTTCGATCGCCGATCTAAAATTTGAACTCACAACCCCAAATTCAATCAATCAAAATCAAAAAACCCCAATAAAACTATGTCTCGCCGCACAGTTATTCAAAAACGTCCAGTTCCGCCAGATCCAACTTACAACAGCCGGTTGGTAAGCATGATGGTGAGACGGATCATGCAGCACGGCAAAAAATCCGTGGCCTCCAGCATCGTCTACGATGCCATGAAAACCATCCAAGAACGCACGGGAGCCGAACCGTTAGACTTGTTTGAAAAAGCAGTCAAAAACGCTACACCCTTGGTAGAAGTCAAAGCCCGCCGGGTAGGTGGCGCCACCTACCAAGTGCCGATGGAAGTGCGTTCCGATCGCGGAACCACCCTCGCCCTGCGCTGGCTGATCAGATTTGCCCGCGCCCGCACCGGCCGCTCAATGGCCGCCAAGTTGGCTAACGAACTGATGGATGCAGCTAACGAAACAGGGAGTGCTATTCGCAAGCGCGAAGAAACTCACCGCATGGCCGAAGCTAACAAGGCTTTTGCTCACTACCGCTACTAACTGCAACATCGGGCATGGAGAAGAGCGCGATCGTTCGGTATAAAAGCATCGGGCGAGAAATTGAAAAGTTTAAGTTTTCAGTGTTGAGATTGCTTCTCTTGGCGCATTTGCCATTCGTGAAGCAAACTTAAAATTCACGCACTCTGTAAATCCTCCATGTCGCATCCTTAATATTTTTGTAAACAAATCTTGCAAAAAGTATTAAAATGTAACAATAAGCTCCAGAGACTGTTGTAAGTGGCTGGGGAGTGCAAAAAAGGGTTTCTGTGTAGTATAGTAGTATTATAACAGCAACACAAGATCAAGGAGATAGCTGTGGCACGTACCGTCCCGCTAGAAAAAACTCGCAACATCGGCATCGCCGCCCACATTGACGCGGGCAAAACAACAACAACGGAAAGAATTCTGTTCTATTCAGGCATGGTTCACAGAATGGGTGAAGTGCACGAGGGAACAGCAGTCACTGACTGGATGGAGCAAGAGCGGGAACGGGGAATCACGATTACTGCCGCTGCTATCACCACCAGTTGGAAAGATTACAAAATCAACATCATCGACACTCCCGGACACGTAGACTTCACGATCGAAGTTGAACGCTCGATGCGAGTGCTCGACGGAGTGATCGCAGTGTTCTGCTCGGTAGGCGGAGTGCAGCCACAATCCGAAACAGTTTGGCGCCAAGCCGATAGGTATCATGTGCCCCGGATTGTGTTCGTCAACAAAATGGATCGCATGGGTGCAAACTTCTACAAAGTTTACGGCCAAATTTGCGATCGCATGAGAGCGAACGCCGTACCAGTCCAAATCCCGATCGGCAGCGAAGAAAACTTCCGGGGAATTGTAGATTTAGTGGAAATGAAAGCCTACATCTACAACAACAACACCGGCACCGATATCGAGGAAATAGAAATCCCCGATGAGGTAAAAGAACTCGCCGCAGAATACCGCACCAAGCTGATCGAGTCCGTAGCAGAAACCAGCGACGCCCTCACGGCAAAATACCTTGAAGGCGAAGAGTTAACAGAAGCGGAAATCCGCTCGGCCCTGCGTGCGGGCACAATCTCCGGGGCGATCGTCCCCATGCTGTGCGGTTCGGCCTTCAAAAACAAAGGCGTTCAGCTTTTGTTGGATGGAGTGATAGACTATCTGCCGTCACCCTTGGAAGTTCCCCCAATTCAAGGACTTCTGCCCAACGGCGAGACAGCAGAGCGCTTTGCCGACGACAACGCCCCCCTGTCAGCTCTGGCGTTCAAAATCATGGCAGACCAGTACGGTCGCCTGACCTTCGTTCGCGTCTACTCCGGTGTCCTCAAAAGCAACACCTACGTCCTCAACTCCACCAAAGACAAAAAAGAGCGAGTTTCTCGCCTAATTGTTCTCAAAGCGGACGAGCGGATAGAAGTAAAGGAACTCCGCGCCGGAGACTTGGGAGCAGTCTTGGGTTTGAAAGACACCTTCACCGGCGATACCATCTGTGAAGAAGGCTCGGAAGTGATTCTGGAGTCCCTGTTTATTCCAGAACCAGTCATCTCAGTGGCTGTCGAACCCAAAACCAAACAAGACATGGAGAAGCTTTCCAAAGCCCTCCAGTCGCTCTCGGAAGAAGACCCCACCTTCCGAGTCAACGTTGACCCAGAAACCAACCAGACAGTCATCGCCGGCATGGGCGAACTGCACCTGGAAATTCTGGTAGACAGAATGCTGCGGGAATTCAAAGTAGAAGCTAACGTGGGTCAGCCGCAAGTAGCCTACCGCGAAACCATTCGCAAAGCCGTCCGCGCCGAAGGTAAATTTATCCGCCAAAGCGGCGGTAAAGGTCAGTACGGTCACGTCGTGATCGAAGTAGAACCCACCGAAGTCGGAACCGGCTTTGAATTTGTCTCCAAAATTGTCGGCGGCACTGTACCGAAAGAGTACATCGGCCCGGCAGAACAAGGGATGAAAGAAGCCTGCGAATCAGGTATTGTAGCAGGATATCCCGTGATCGACCTTAAAGCTACTATGGTAGACGGGTCTTTTCACGACGTAGATTCTTCGGAAATGGCATTTAAGATCGCCGGCTCAATGGCGATCAAAGAAGCCGTGATGAAGGCGTCGCCAGTGCTGCTAGAGCCTATGATGAAAGTAGAGGTAGAAGTTCCCGAAGATTATATCGGGAACGTCATCGGCGACCTCAACTCGCGTCGGGGTCATATCGAAGGTCAAGAGACGGATCAGGGAATTGCCAAAGTTTCTGTCAAGGTTCCCCTAGCAGAAATGTTTGGTTACGCCACCGACATCCGCTCGAAAACCCAAGGTAGAGGCATCTTCACAATGGAATTCAGCCATTACGAAGAAGTGCCGCGAAATGTGGCGGAAGCCATTATCGCGAAAAACAAAGGGAACTAATGATTTTGGATTTTAGATTTTGGATTTTGGATTGAATCCAAAATCTAGAATCTAAAATCTCAAGTCTAAAATCGCTAAAAAAAACAAGGAACAGATCGAGAATGGCACGCGCAAAATTTGAACGGAATAAACCCCACGTAAACATCGGTACGATCGGTCACGTTGACCACGGCAAAACAACTTTGACCGCCGCAATTACGATGACTCTCTCTGCACTAGGTCAAGCAAAGGCTAAGAACTACGCCGACATCGACGCTGCGCCAGAAGAAAAAGCACGGGGTATTACGATTAATACTGCTCACGTCGAATACGAAACCACAGGTCGGCACTATGCCCACGTAGATTGCCCCGGACACGCTGACTATGTGAAAAACATGATCACCGGTGCTGCTCAAATGGACGGCGGCATCCTAGTAGTGTCAGCGGCCGACGGCCCCATGCCTCAAACTCGCGAACACATCCTGCTAGCTAAGCAAGTTGGCGTTCCCAGCTTGGTTGTCTTCTTGAACAAAGAAGACATGGTGGATGACGCTGAACTGTTGGAATTGGTAGAACTGGAAGTTCGCGAACTTTTGAGCTCTTACGATTTTCCTGGCGATGACATCCCCATCGTGACCGGTTCGGGATTGAAAGCTCTCGAAGCGATGCTTGCTAATCCCAAAACCAAGGAGGGCGAGAATGAGTGGGTAGACAAGATTTACAAGCTGATGGAAGCCGTAGATTCTTACATCCCTACCCCAGAACGCGAAGTTGACAAGCCTTTCTTGATGGCAGTTGAAGACGTATTCTCCATTACTGGTCGGGGTACTGTCGCCACAGGCAGGATCGAGCGCGGTACCATCAAAGTCGGCGAAACAGTAGAAGTGGTTGGTATTAAAGACACTCGCAGCACTACCGTGACTGGTGTGGAAATGTTCACCAAGTCCTTGGATGAAGGGTTGGCCGGCGACAACGTGGGTCTACTTCTCCGGGGGATTTTAAAGGCGGATATTGAAAGAGGCATGGTAATTGCCAAGCCAAAATCTATCAGTCCTCACACTCAGTTTGAATCTGAAGTGTACATCCTGAAAAAAGAAGAAGGCGGCCGTCACACGCCCTTTTTCTCGGGCTACCGCCCTCAATTCTACGTCCGCACGACTGACGTAACCGGTACAATCATGCAGTTCACTGCTGATGACGGTTCGGAAGCTGAAATGGTGATGCCCGGTGACCGCATCAAGATGACTGTTGAACTGATCCACCCGATCGCGATCGAGCAAGGAATGCGCTTCGCTATCCGCGAAGGCGGCCGCACCGTCGGTGCCGGCGTTGTTTCCAAAATCCTCAAGTAGGAATCCGATAACAGCTTAAATAGCAGAAAAGCCACCAAATTTAATCAGGCTTTTCTGCTATTTAGTGATTAGTCATTAGTCACGATTCCGCAGTTAGCAGTTAGCCCAAAAAAAACTGCAAATAGACGACAGACAACAGACAACAAACAACAAACTGAACCTCGAAAATTCAAGAAAAAAAATGGCAACAATTCAACAGCAAAAAATTCGCATTCGCCTCAAAGCTTTCGATCGCCGAATTCTAGACGCATCTTGCGAAAAGATTGTAGATACAGCAAATCGGACAGCCGCCACTGCGATCGGCCCGATTCCCCTACCGACAAAACGGCGGATTTATTGCTTGCTGCGATCGCCCCACGTAGACAAAGATTCTCGCGAACACTTTGAAACCCGCACGCACCGCCGCATTATCGACATTCACCAGCCTTCGGCCAAAACAATTGACGCTTTGATGAAACTGGATTTGCCAGCCGGCGTAGATATCGAAGTCAAGCTGTAAATTGATGGATTAGGAAAACGCAGAAAGAAGGAACAATGGAAAGATCGTTGGTTCCTTCTTTTTGCTGAAAGTGCGATCAACAATAGTCATCAGTCAGCAGTCAGTAGTCAGTAGTCATTAGTCAGTAGTCAGTAGTCAGTAGTCATTGGTTTGTAAGTAAATCGCTCCAATTAAAGGTAAATTTTTATAAATTAGGGATAATCAAACAAACGCTGATTTTAAAGTGGGTATCATAGCGTTTGAAATAGTTATTTAAGCAAAAACATAATTTTTATCATTTTAAAGGGGTGACGGCTTAAATAAGCTAGCAGCAGTTGCTGGGAGCATGAGTGATCGCGATCGATAGATCGAATCTGCGTCGCAAAAGCCCGATCGCTCCCGTCCCAGAATTGCTCAAATCAGTTAAAGTAAGAAAAATAAGCGCAAGTACCGTCATCTTTGAGCGACAATGGCATCCTCTTCCTCCTCCGCAGTTCGCGAACTCCCCTTATTTCCGTTGCCGGAAGTGGTTCTATTTCCAGGTAGACCGCTGCCGCTGCAAATTTTCGAGTTTCGCTATCGAATCATGATGAATACGATTCTGGAGGGCGATCGGCGTTTCGGTGTACTCATGTGGGACCCCAACAAAAACAAAGTCTCTGCCGTTGGCTGTTGCGCCGAAGTGATTCACTGCCAACGCCTGCCGGACGATCGCATGAAAATCATGACTCTCGGACAGCAGCGGTTCCGAGTCCTCGATGCCGTTCGGGAAAAACCCTATTTAGTCGGTCTAGTAGAATGGATTGAAGACGAACCGCCGCAAAAAGACCTCCGATCTTTGGGCCAAGATGTCGAACAACTGCTGAGAGATGTAGTTCGCCTGTCTAGCAAATTGATGGATCAGCCGATCGACCTACCGGAAGACATTCCCAGTTTGCCCACAGAACTGTCCTACTGGGTAGCCAGCTACCTTTACGGTGCAGCGACAGAACAGCAAACTCTTTTAGAATTGCAAGATACTGCTGCGAGATTGGAACGCGAAACCGAAATTTTGACTTCTACTCGCAATCACTTGGCAGCGAGGACTGTACTTAAAGATACGCTCAAATAGGGAATTAGCGCAGGCAAAAAGTACGATCGGTTTTGCCTGCATTGAAGCCAAATTCACACACAAATCATACTATTTTCGATTTTAGATTTTCGCATTGGAGATTAAATAATTGAGAATTAATAGACCTTTTACAAAAATATCTAGGAACGGGCATCTTGCCCGTTCCACAGAAAAATTTATTCTTGTGGAACGGGCATCTTGCCCGTTCCAAAATTAGATGCTTGTGTTAGACAATCACGACCAACCGAAACCATACGATGCAGTTAAAGGCGGTCAACTGCCACCTCCTGTGGGCGGTGTAGTGCTCGGCGGACTAGCAGGAGTTAAACATCGGCTGTCTAGTTCTGTCAGCGAACATCGAATCGCCGCCCTGAGAGAGACATTGAATTATGGCGATGCCGGCTTAAAAATAGTAATCAAGATTTGTCAAAGCGAAACAGGGCCAGTGCAGCGGGCAGCCTGCGATTTGCTTCGACAAAGGCTGAATTCGATCGCCCGCGAAAAATTACAGGCCTTTGTAGCTTCAAGTTCAGATTCAGAAGCTCAGGTAGAGAACACTGAAAAAATATTAAAGCACTCATCCGGTGCAGTCTCAGAAAAAAATTACGATCGGCAAATGTCCGAAGCACAGTTAATATTTGAGACAATTACGCAGCAGATGCAACCAAATTTGTTGCTGTTAGAAGCACTGGTAGCCTCTGTAGAACGCGAAGAATTTACCAGCGAACTGATGAATCTTTGGGAACTATTAATCTTAGAAATTCAGGAACCTCTCAAAGAACTGCGTCAGGCTGTTGGCAGTGCGATTTCCGCCCAACTGCGGATTCAGTGGCTGTACAATCAAGCTGAATCTCAAGCCAACCATTGGCAGCAGCGACCTATGCTAGCTCTTCAGACACAGGATGAAAATTCAGTCCGCCTCGCCGTGGTTCGCAAGCAGGTTCAATTCGAGCAGGCTGCAGAACTAAAAATTGACTTAGACTACCAAACTGTGCGAGTAGAAAATCTCAACCGCAACTTGCTGGCTTTGGAAAGTAAGATTGCTCAAGCTAATTCCAAGAAAGAGATCCTCAAGATGCAGCTTCATTTTGCTAAGGTACAGCAGCAAATAGACTTCACTTTCAGCCAAGTCAATAGTATATTTTTTAGTCCTTAGTTGTCGGATTCTCTGCGTAGCTATATTGCCTGATTTCAGAGTTCTCTGATGCAAAAGTGAATCGCCCCACTTAAATTTGTTTCCTCATCACGCTGAGCGCCTTCGAGGTTAGCACCGCATAAAAAAGCCCCGCTTAAATTAGCACCGCGCAAGTCAGCTTGTCTCAAATCCGCGCCCTGAAGATTAGCTTCATACAACAATGCTCCTGTCAGATTAGCCTTTTGGAGACTCGCTCCCCGGAGTTTTGCCTCACTAAGATTGGCTTCTCTGAGGTCTGTATTGTCCAAGCAAGCATCAATGAGGTTGGCTTCCATTAAGTTGGCACCGTACAAGCAGGCGCCAGTAAAATCAACACCTATCATTTTTGTGTCGCTCAAATTGGCGTTTTTCAGGTTGGCTTCAACCATCTCAGATCCTGTCAATCTGGCAAAAGTTAGATTGGCTCCAGTCAAATCGGCCGCCTTTAGTTTTGCCATTACCAAACAAGCATTCTTGAGGTCTGCAAAATTAAGTTTTGCCCAACTTAAATCTGCTAAAGCTAAATTGATTTCGGTCAAATTTGCACAGGCTAAATTAATATGAATCAGGAAAGCTTCTCGCAAAGAAGCCTGTTTCAAGTTAATTTCATGAAAATTTCTTTCTCCGGCTACATATCGCTTCAGAAGTTCATCCGCATTCATCTGGCTAGCCTCCTAAATTTTACTTAAAATTATACTACTGACAGTAGACTGTAGCAACCAAAGATTTTTAAAGTTTCAGTGTGATTTTTTAACTCTTCTAGTGCCTCGCGAACTAATGCAGAGCAAACATCGGCCTCAACGTCCATAAAGAAAATATATTCTCCGAGCGATCTTTTAGTCGGTCTAGATTCAATCCGACTTAAATTAATACCGCGACTGGCAAATACTTGCAAAGGTTTTACCAGTGATCCCGGCATATTGGCAGGTACGCTAAAAGCTAGTGACGTATGGGTGCAATTACACGGTGAAACATCGGGGATCAACTTAGCAGCCGATTTTGTGAGGGATTTAAGGGATGAGCTATCGGCTGCTTCTACGTTTGAGATTTCTCCACCACTGCTGCTGAGTACCCAAAAGCGAGTGTAATTATCGGGATAATCATTAATTGGGTGGGCTAACACTGGCAAATGGTAAAGTTCAGCAGCTCTTGGCGAAGATATCGCTGCTACATTTCTATCTTCCAGATATTGCAATGCTTCCGTGGTTGAATTTGCCGGAATTAATTGAGCTGAGGGAATAAACTGCCCCAACCATACCTGACACTGAGCTAGTGCTTGCGGATGAGAGTAAACTTTTTGAATCTCGTTAAAATTTTTAGCATTAGACACCAGGGCGTGGGAAATTGGCAAAACTAAGGCGTGTTGAATGCGGAGTTGATCGAGTCGCCACAGTGTATCTAAGGTGACAGTCACGCTGCCTTCGATCGAATTTTCGACGGGCACAACTGAATAGTCAACCTGCCCTACGGCAGATGCCTCTAGCGCTTGGGAAATGGTGGAATAAGGACACAGGGTGCATTCCAAGTTAGTTTTCAGGCTCAACCAATTGACATAAGCTAGAGCCGCTGTTTCTGCATTTGTACCAACAGGGCCGAGATGTGCGATCCTCTTCGAGGGCTTCGCTAACGAAATTTTCATTTAGAGGTAATTTTAGGTTACAAATGTTTGCTTTACTCTCATCAGCTAGCAAGTATGATGAAAAATTAGCGATGTCCCGAAAGCTTTTATCCGTAATTTCTCGGTTGACATTGCTGGGTGCGCGACATACTGCGTGACTTATGTCACCTTAAAAAAAGGTGATAGTTTATTAAGATATGCTTAGGAATCCTATATTTTGATATTTTCTCATGTATATCCGCTTTAATTCTTCCCAATCCGTTGAGATCGCCGTACCAGACGAACGGGTTCCCATTCAACATTATCTGCGCCAGCCGAGGCGACTGGTGAACGCCCTCGTCGATCAAAGTCGCACAGAGCAGCTAAGCGATGACTGTTTCCGCCTGAAAATGCGGCCGTTACAATTTATGATGCTGAGCATTCAACCCACAGTAGACATGAGGGTGTGGGCTGAGTCGGACGGTACAATCAATTTGGAGTCCGTCGCCTGCGAAATTCGTGGCGTGGGTTATATAAACGATCGCTTTGCTCTCAATCTCAAAGGACAGCTTTGTGTACACCAAACCAGCGGGGTAGCATACTTGAAGGGAAAAGCGGATTTGGAAGTGCAAGTAGAGTTACCGCCGCCGTTTTGGCTGACGCCCAAAGCAATTTTAGAAGCTACGGGCAACGCTTTGCTCAAGAGCGTACTGCTGAGCGTCAAACAGCGGTTGATGTACCAGTTGCTCTCCGATTACCGCCGGTGGGCAAGCAACGAAACTGAGGTAATATCGAGCGATCTCCCCCAAATCTTATCTTTAGAAGGGTGAGATCCTACTAGAGAAGCTGTTAATTAATTTATAGGCATATTTAGGCAAAAATCAGGC
The DNA here is from genome assembly GCF_036701795.1 of Microcoleus sp. N9_A1. NCBI lineage: Bacteria > Bacillati > Cyanobacteriota > Cyanophyceae > Oscillatoriales > Microcoleaceae > Microcoleus > Microcoleus sp. N9_A1. Next base: position 11,859 of record NZ_JAUBRI010000012.1, on the reverse strand, counting down.
CACTTACCGAAAAATTAGTTAGATGATCGAATTGCGTACCTTGAGCTTTGTTTGAGTTGGCTTGCAGGGATAGATAGCTGCCGGTCAGTCAAGATCGATTTGAGTCAGCCCTCCATGTTCATCGTCTTCGATGATTCCCACACCCCGAGGCCAAGCAGTTGACCTGTCTTTTGAAACTTCTTCCTTTTGGTGGAGTTCGCGCTGCGGTGGCTGGATTATTTTGCCCGGTTGATTCGCTGCGCCCACCCGAATCCTGATTTTTGGCCCGGAATTGCCCAAGCGAATTGTCATCCCGTCCACAACTGACACCTGAGCGATCGGTCTATCATCTACATAAGTGCCGTTAGCACCAAAATTAATAATTTCCCAGCTATTGGCGTGATTCCACAGCTCTACGTGGTGGCGGGAAACTACAGCGCTGTAAATGATTACATCATTGTCGTTCGATCGACCGATCCGAACCACCGGTTCTGATTCAAAACACCAACTTTGAACCGCGACCGACTGGATAGGATGTAAAAGAGTTAAGGTAATCACTGATGTTTTGACACTCCACCGCCAGACAGAAACGGGGATACTTCCAGAGAGATTTTTTGGGAGAAAACTGCAAAAATTTTGATTTTTAAAGGCGTCATCAGTGCGCCTGGATTCCCTCGCTCTGCCGTAAAAGTCGAACTTTTGGCTGCTTGAGGCATTTGAACAAACTTTTGAGGGTTAGCTTTTAGCGCAGGCGCAAATTTTTGCTGCCCTCGGTAACAACCAAACACGATGTTATTAATCAGGTGAACTTCCCAGTGATGGACAGCGGTTTTAACCGCTTGATTAATGTGGTCTGTGAGGGCGCGATTGTGCCGATGGGTGAGCCGCTCAATTTGATCGGCTAAATAATTCTTTTCCGGCTGATGAACCAGAGAATTTAACTCAGACCTGTGCTGGTTGCACCGCTGATTCAAGTTCTCGATCGGGCGACAGTCAACGATCGACGAATCGCTGTTTGTGGAGACAGAAGTTAACCTATTATTAATCTTGGGGTCTCTAGATAAAATACTTGTTGGTTGTATCTGAGATGTTGCACCATTCTGAATAGGCCTTTTATGAACAGGCAAGATGCCTGTTCCACAAGAAAATTCACTGTTTGTGGAACAGGGATCTTGCCTGTTCTTGAGAATGTTGCAAGATGTGAGTTGTATCAAACAGCATAGGTCTTTTTGAGTTGCTAACATTTTCCTTATTGATGCGATACCTTTAAAATACAATGCTTTGAGCAGCACTGGAATTTTGAGCGACAACGCATCAATCTCTGATAGCGAAAATACCGATCGACCTTCCTCGCGCGCGCCGCCCCAAAATGCGATCGGCAATTAGTCCCCCGGCGAGCGGGAAGGCCAAACTTCAGCTCAAATCTGAATCGGGCGGCTCCGGGTTCGGCTCTGGCGGGACAGATTCTTGCCTTTGCCGCTTCAACTCTGCAACTTTTTCTTGAGCTACATCCCTGACTTCGAGAGCTTTATCTTGGAATTTTTCCGCCAGACTTTGAGCGCCCCGCTTCACACCAGCCACATTTTTGAGAGTTCTGTCGAAATCTTCATGTAAAAACTCTGCTACCAGACCGACTTTTTTGTGCAGTCCCTCTGCGTACTGCACTGGCTCCGATACAGCAGCTTCAGAGACGATCGCCCGCTTGCTGCCGATGGTTGAAATAGCTGCCACAGGTAACAAGTAAATTCCGTCTAAAACACCGCGCCAGCCGCTCGATTTAAATAGGTAGTGGGTGACTGAACCCGTGCGGACATCAAATAGGTAGTCAACCACCGTACCTGCCTGATTCCCAGCGTCCGTGAGTACCTCAAGGCCGATCGGACAAACAGCTTGTTCCGGCTGATGCAATTCCGGCAGTTCCGGGTTAATGGTGACAAAAACATTTTCCCCCACCGTATCAACTTGCGCCCAAGCGAACCAAGTTTTTTTGCTGCCCAAAAGTCCCGACTTGCAAGTAAAGCCGATCGCCCGCTGGGAGTGAGCATCGAGCCAAACCCGATCTACCCGGCCGACCTCTTCCGCCGTTGAGCGGTCGATCGTGCGACGGTTGAGCAATTCGCTGCGCCTAACAATCTGTGGTGATGTACTCATAAATAAACTCCTGAGTGCCGCCTTTGAAAAATGTCGATCGTCCAAAGAAGCCGATTTAATATTCTTCTTCCGAATAATGGCGATTATTATCTGCCTCGGTTAACTCCTCCTCTTCCCTGGAAGTGCCAACTTCTTTTTGGTCGGGAACAGGAATCGTGCTAATGTGCACCCCGCCCGAGGGAGCGTGAATTTCCTTAGCCTCCCTTGGCTTGACGCTAAGAAGTCCTAACTGGACGGAGGACTGATTCGGGCCTACGTTGATTTGAATTTTCGGACCTGAGCGAGCCAAGTGAACGATCAGACCGTCCACAATGGGAACCTTAGCGATCGGCTTACCATCGAGGTAAGTGCCGTTGGTACCTAAATTGATCAGTTCCCAAGTTATGCCGCTGCGCCGCAATTCGATGTGGCGACGAGAAACCACAGCGCTAAAAAGAACGACGTGGTTTTCGGTCGATCGCCCGATCCGGACGACCTGCTCGTCTTCAAAGATCCAACTGCGGACGGGTATAGACTGGAGTGGATGTAGCAAGGTCAGCTTAATCACATTGGCAGCATTGAGTTTTGGTAGAGCGCCTCAAGATGCGATTTTAGATTTTAGACTTTCGATCGCCCAATCCAAACTCGCTCTAAGAGATTTGAAATAAAAACGTAACCAGGTCTCCTTTGCCCAGAGAGATGCGGTCTCCCGGTCGCAACCGGTGGCGGTTTCCCTTGGGTAGCGGAGTATTGTTGACGTAAGTGCCGTTGGAACTACCTACATCTTCTAGGTAGCAAGCATCTCCCTCCACCCGGAGATTTGCGTGTACCCGAGAAACTATCTCAGAATTAGCAAATCCCGAAACATCAATATCCGGCGGTACTAAGTCATTTGGCTTGCCTATGTGAACCACAGACAGACTGTGAGGCAATTCCATCGGCGTATTTGTCTGAACGTGTAGCAGGCGCGCCGACTGCTGTTGCAGTTGAGTTTTAGCTACACCTGCTGGCTGTGGGTCCGGAACCGGAGGAGAGATATTTACTGGTGTTGCCACCGATTCAGTTGTAACAGGAACCGAGGGCGAAGGCGGGGGATCTGGAATCGTCGGAATGCTGGCGGGAGTTTTTTCCAAGTTGAGTCCCTTATTCAGGGTAACTAGAGGTTCCATTGCCATCATGGGCTCGGGTGGGACTAAATCCGGCGCCGGTGACGATACCACTGTGGGGCCTACAGACGAGGGGGACGTTACTGTCCCCTCAACTTCTGGAACTATGGAACCCGGACGCAAGTTAAAGCCACACTGGCCACAAAATGCTGCATCTGTCTGAACTGCTGCACCGCAGTTCGAGCAACTTGCGGTAACAGGTAAAGGCGTGTAGCAAGCCTCACACTGGCTGGCCCCGTCGGGGTTCTGGTGATTGCAATTGGGACAGACAATCATCGATTTCTCCTTGCTATCGGCCAGATTTTCAAATCAGCCTCATAAAAATACTCGTGTATATGGTCAAATTTTAACTTTAACCGCCACATTCTTATATTGCTTCGCTAATACTAGCAACTGAGCTGACGCCGTGACGTTAGCTGTGACGGGCAAGATTGAGTTAGTGATAATGCTGACTGTGTTGGCACGATTGTGGCTCTGTCGGCTATTTTACTGCTTCACCAGCCGCCGCATCGAGCAGCCACCAAAGTTCGCCCTCTGGTTGAACGAGTCTGGCTGGATAAGTCATTTCGTCGGCTGCGGGGGCAAAAATTTGAGCTAGGGCGGGTTGTTTGCTGGCTCCTGCGACCATGAAGATGACGCACCGGGCCCGGTTGATTAAGGGGACTGTAAAGGTAATGCGGGGTTGACCGTCTTTGTTGCCGACAGTTACTAGGGCGTCGCGGACTTCCAAGGCTGCTGTGCCGGGAAATAGAGAGGCTGTGTGGGCGTCGTCTCCTATGCCCAATAAAATGATGTCGAAGGCGGGAAACTCGCCGTCGGATACTTTGAAGAACTGCTGCAATTCGGTTTGGTGCGCCGCAGCGTCGGCTGCGGGGTCGCCGGCGCCTGTGGGCATGGGGTGGATGTTGCTGGCGGGGATATTCACTCGATCGAGCCACGCGAGGCGCGCCATTTTTTGATTGCTGTCTGGGTGTTCTGGGGGAACGTAGCGTTCGTCGCCCCAGAAAACGTGAATTTTGTCCCAAGGCAGGTCTTGGGCACAGAGCGCTCTGTAGAGCGGTTCGGGTGTGCTTCCGCCCGCTGCGGCGATCGTACAAAGTCCGCGTTCTGCTATGGCTTCTGAGATTTTCGACAGCACAATCTCCAGCGATCGATCTATCAGTTGTTCCCGATTTGCTAATACTTCTACTACTTTTTTCATTAATTTCCTCTCAACTTTCCTTGGGTGTTGTTCTGGGCAATTGCCAATTTTACCTTGACATTTTGGTTTGACATTTTGGTTTGAGGTCGATCTGCTGACTGACCCGGCCTGCCGGACACAGCACCCCATAAAATTTTATCATCTTATGCCCTTTGATTTAAGGAAAGCAAGACATATTTATACCAGTGCTTTATGGATTTTCACCTGTTGCATTGAGCTTTCGCAACTTTCAATCAAAAGTTTGATCGTACTCGGAGCATCTCTGCAGAAAGTAAAAAGCGTTTTTTGGGACTCCGATCCGTCCCGCACAGCAAAGTCTATTAATATAGCGAGCCGGACGATCGCACACCGACAGTAAAAGCCAAACCGAGATGCTCCCGATCGCACTTACCCCGGCATAGCAAAAATAATCAAGATTGATGTGGTAGACTAGGAAAAATAGTTTTAAATCCGCACGCTCGGATGGAATCAAAACTATGTCAATATTTAAGCGATTTCCTACATCTGTCCGCTATCTAATAGCGCGGTTACGCCACTGGACCCAACCGGCGGTTTGGGCTCCGTTAGCCGTGCTGTGTGCGGGGGGGTTATTTATCTGGGAGGTATCTGTAAATCCAGAAAGGTTGAGCATAGATGGCGAAGAAGAACCAGCCTCAAACACTCCAGCTTCGCTATCGGGGCTATCTGCTGAAGATACCGCCATTGCGGCTGAAATCGACAGCTCACCAGTGCTAGTCAATCAGTTTAATGGCTCTACTGCTTCTGAACTGAACTTGTTAAATTCATCAGTAGTAAAAAGCAAAGGTTTATTCGAGGAACTTCGAGATCGGGGCTTAGAAACTCCTCAGCCATCTTCAGCCCCCAATCGGGTAGGAAGCAGCGGATTTTTCCCCTTGCCAAATTTAGCAAATCCTGATGTCGAGGCCGGAAACAATAACCCTGAAAATTCCAGCTTGCCAAGTTCAAACGCAACATCAGCGTTGAGTTTATCTGGCAGTGGAAGACTGACTTCCGGGATAAAAACGATTAATCCTGAGTCTGGGGGTACAGCGACAGCAACTTTATCGCAGGCGTCGAGTGATGCTAATTCAGGTAAACAAAACGAAAATTCTCTGCCTTTGAGTCCGCTGCAAGCAGCTATGAAAAAATACGTCGTTGCTAACACTTCGGCAACGGCGGCTTCGGCTGAGAAAACAGCAGACTCGGCTAAATTGCTCGATCGACCGGCTTCCGATCCGGCTGCAGGAAATGCGACAAATTTGCTCCCAACGACCGCTACAGCTCAAAGTGGAGCAAATCCTGTGAATGTTCCCACAGCACTTCCCCCACTTGTGGCTCCGACAAATACTGTGAGCAAGGAATCTCAAGAATTCTTAAAACCGACAGCTACAGTCCCTGAATCATTGGCGGGGTTAAGTTCCCGAGTACGGAGCCTTCCCGAAATTAATGCAGGGGCTGCAACGGTGGCTTTGCCGAAAAATCCCTACCAAACTAATTTATCTGGCTCAGGCTTCGCACCTGAAGTTCAACCTGTGGCACTGCCAGTAGCCATACCTTCGCCAACACCTCTACTTCCCAGTGTCAGACAGTCCCCTTTTCCGAGTACGATCGGGGGAAGCAAGATAATTAGCCCTCAATTCTCTCCCAATTCAGCGAATTCTCAATTTCAAACACCTCCACCGAGTCAGCTTAATTTGCCGCCGAACCAGCCTAACTTTGGAGTTGTTCCCCAAAATACCAATCAGGGCGTACAGCCCATTCAACCTCAAACTTTTGCTACACCCCGCTCCCTGGCTCCGGGACGCTACATTGGCGGTGGCGAAATCAATACTTTTTCTAATCCTTAAATGAAGGAAGTTCGGTCACGAAAACGATATTATCAATTCCCAATACTTAGGCTACGCGGTTCCTTTCCTTCGACTTCGGTTTTCCTCAGCATAGTCGAAGGGAAGGGAGCAGAAGGCAGTGGAAGGGCAGTACAAGTTCCGAATTACCCATTCCCAATGTTAGCGGTAAAACTTACCTAGCGGCGGCCCGTCCCAACAATAATCCGCCGATTCCTAAGCCAAATGCGATCGGCAGCCAAGCCGACAGAATCGGAGTCAAAACAGCTTTCACGCCCATAGAACTGGTGATGAAAGAAAATACGTAGTAAGTAAAAATCACAACTACGCTAATACCAAAACTCGTTCCTCGACCGGAGCGGCGCGGTTGAGTTCCCAAAGCTGCTCCCACTAAACCAAATACCATGCACACGAAAGGAAAAGCATATTTTTCTTGAATTCGCACCTGTAATTTGCGAATTTGCGGTTCGTCGCCACTGTTTTTAATGATATCCAAACGCTCTAAAGCTTGGGCAATGTTCATTTCCTTGAAATCCCGCACTCTAGCCGCTAAATCTAAGGGCGTGCGGGGGAGTTGCAATTGCTGGTGTTGAAACCTAACTATATTGCGGTAAGAGCCATCAGGAGCTACTATATAAGCGGTTCCGTTGAAAAAATCCCAGGTATTTTCTGAGGGATTCCAAGTAGCTGATTCTGAAGAAACGATTTGATTGAGGCCTGGGGTGGAGCGATCGATAATTGTTAAACCTTTCATTTGCTGGCCGTCAAATTGTTCTGCATAAAAAAAGCGGGCCAGGATTTCGTCGCCGCCTTTTTCTGGTTTGCGAAATTCTGTGTAGATAATATTTCTATCTTGAAATATCGGTTTTTCTCGCTTCAGGGCTCTGTCTAAAGTCACAGTAGCTCTGTAGCTGGCGGCGGGTACGATTAACTCTTGCAAACCAAAGGTTAAGCCTGCAACAATTAAACTCATAATCACTGCGGGCAGTATTAATCGGTAAACGCTAACTCCGCAACTGCGGAGGGCGATGAGTTCGCTGTCGCTAGACATTCGGCTGTAGGCCATTAAGGTTGCTAGCAGCATCGACATCGGGAAAGCCAATACTACAAAGTAAGGAATTTGCAGGAGAAAAATTTCTATGGCTGCGCTGTAGGGGAGGCCGGATTCTGCTACTCTGCGGACTAATTCAAATAAAGCTCCAACTGTTACGGCGACGGATGTAAAGAGTCCGACGCCAAATAAAAATGGGCCGATTAGTTCTTTGGTAATGTACCAGTCCATTACGGAAATTCTCGGCAGCCAGTTGATGGGATTCAAAGAATTGGATATTGCTATTTTCATAGTTTGGGATTTTTGCAGTTTGCTCCTCAATCTAACATCTCAAATCTAAATTTATGACCATGGGGAATGCCTTCAAAAGACTATCGCACGAAGTTGTCACCTAAGTAATACTGTCGCACTAAAGGGTTGCTGTAGAGTTCTTCTTCTGCCCCGGAGGCTAAAATTTGGCCGTCTCGCATGATGTAGGCTCGATCGGTAATTTCGAGGGTTTCTCGGACGTTGTGATCGGTGATCAGGATGCCGATTTTACGATCGCGCAATTTAGCAATAATGGTTTGAATTTCGTCTACGGCGATCGGATCGACACCTGCAAACGGTTCGTCTAAAAATAGAAACATCGGGCCGTCTCGCCCAGCAGCTAAGGCTCTCGCTAGTTCAGTCCGCCGCCTTTCTCCCCCCGATATTTGAATTCCCAAACTGGATGCTATTTTTTCTAAGCGAAATTCTTGCAATAGGAAATCGACTCTATCTTTCCATTCCCACCGCGGCACTTGGGTTTGTTCTAGGACTAACAAAATGTTGTCCCGCACGCTCATGTTTCGGAAAATGCTTGCTTCTTGAGCGAGATAGCCAATTCCCAAATGCGCTCGCTGGTGCATCGCCAATTTAGTGATGTCTAAATCGTTTAGCCAAACAGTTCCTTGATTGGGTTTTTCTAATCCGGTTGCTATGTAAAATGTTGTGGTTTTGCCGGCACCATTGGGGCCAAGCAGTCCTACGATTTCTCCTTGGGCTACCGACAGGTTGACGCGACTAACTACATTGCGTTTTCCGTAGGATTTGTGAATATTTTCGAGTACAATTTTCATTTTCGCTCCCGGCAACCTCTACAAGCTAAATTTCAGACTGCGGCTTTGTGCGATCGACTCTCTAATTTAAATTTTACCTTTTCAAGTTTGTTAGTTTTATAAAGACGAAATTTCGCATCTATCCCAAGTAGTATGTTTTGGCTGAGGCGAAATTTCGCTGCTGCGAGTCGCTTTTACCGGGGGGCTGTAGTTGGACGTTCGGATCCCACTGCATTTTGGGCGGCAGCATCTTGTTCCGGGGCAACCAGATAAACAGATTCTACCTGTCCTGGGTTGTCTGGCAGGGCAATAAACCGCCCTTCGTCGATGAGGTATGTTATGGTTTCGCCGCGCAGGCTGTTGCCCTGCTGCAATACGTAAACATCTCCGCTGAGAATGATCCGGCGCTCGCGACTGAAATATTGAGCTTGAGCCGCAGTTGCTTGTATTTGGCGGGCTGGATAGTTAATTTGGACGTTGCCACGGGCTGTCACGATGCCGGTTTTGGAGTCGGCTTCTTGAATGTCCGATCGCACGCTGAGAGTGCGGGGCGGCCCGGCTTGCGGGTAGGTGGGAGAGGCAATCGCGCCTGCCAGAGTCAGGGGCAACAGCAGCGATAATCCTTTGAATATTCTGGAATTGAGTAGTTTAGCGGAGGGCATCATAAGCTTGGAGCCTCAAAATTTGTAAAATTGCTGAAGGGGATTACCTCCAGTTAGGTATTTTATCTTAACGGCCAGAAAGATTCCCGTGAGGTCGATCGATTGACCCGATAGTCTCAACCAATTATCCTAGCAAGACAATAGCGAATTTAATTGGTTATTTTGCCGAGTGGCTGCAACTGTCTTAACCGGGAACGGGCAAGAGGCTCGTTCCACAACAAATTAATATACTTGGGCAGCCGGCAAGAAAGCCAGCCCTCCTCTGTGTAGAGGCCAAGTATACTGCACACCCTAATACAAACATTTATTTAACTTTTTGGTAGTTTGATAATTCGCGGCAATTGCAAGCCGGCAACTTCTGTACCTGCGAATAACTGTTGAAATTTAGCTACTTCTTCCGGGCCCGCTTGTTGCAAAGCACTCAAAAGTTTAGCACTTTGTCCGAGCAAGTCTTCAACAGCTATTCCGGCATAACTCGGCTGATAATAACTGAGCCGATTTATTCCTTCTCCCAGCAATATTACTGCACCGCGCCAGTTGTGATTTCCTAAGTGATAAAGCGCGACGGCAATTTGCAATATTCCCTGATAAAACCTTTTTTCCGGCTCGCCGGCTTCCATCCACAAAGCCTCTAAAGTATCGTGACAAGCGTAAAATTCTTGGCTGTTAAACTGTTCGATACCTTGCCAAAAGTCGAGCGGGATTTCCTCTGTCATTCGATTGGAGATTGGGGATTATCGAGGGCGGATGTGTGTTTGAGTAGGCGGCGATCGATTGTTTTTTAATAGCTAAGTCTTAAAAATAGGAAAAATCACGACCTGTTTTCAAAACTACTGCCATTTCACGACCGCCTACTTAACCGATTACATAGTGTCTCTGACAGCTTGAATCTGATCCATTCCTATTTCCTGATTAGTTCCAGCGAAATCGTTATCTGGCGTCAGAAATAACATACAGTGACACTCTTTGCGCTCGCGCATGGGAATGCAGGGACAGTTCCAGTAGGCGGCTTTTACTTCTGCTTCTTTATCTTCGTAATGGCGGCAAGGGCATAAGGGAGCGCCTAGTTCATCCTTGTGTTTTGCTAGTCCTTCTATCACGACAGCAGTGACGGAAGGTTCAGAACAAAAGTAAGTTCCCGTGCGCTTGGCGTAGGTTTCGGAGAAATTCTTCATCGCCTCCAAAGTTTTTTCGTTGGAGAGTTTAGATTTTTCTGTTGTGTTCATAGTTTAGGATCGGAGTTGAGGATGCTACGAGCTTTTGACAATTGTAGCGCAGAATGTGATTTTAAACACTTGTATATTTCTGTTTACTTACAAGGAAGAAAACCTTGACAAAGATTGAGTTTTAGGTTGTTGGTTTTTTAGTGGTTTTTGTCTATCCCGGAGGGTGCGGGAAACTGGCGGCAGACCGGGTTTTTGAAGCAGCCAAAAGATTTGGGCGATCGATCGCCCTCAACTATCATCCCCCAAAGGGGATAAAAATCGGATAAGATAGCACGGCGCTCTTTCTGTGACGGCTATAGGCACGGCATCTGATGGCAACTTCCCCGAACCGCACCCCCAGCAAAAAATCTCCTCCGTCTGGGCTGATTTGGCCGGCTGACACCGAGTTAGTCGGATTAGTGTTTGAATTGACTCCCGGCGCTGCTAGCTATCTGTACGCGCAGTATGCTATAGGTTTGCACGCTTGGTTTTTAGGTCAAGTACACCAAACGGACCCGGGTTTATCGAAACTTTTGCACGATGAACAGTCAGAAAAAGCCTTTACTATTTCGGGATTGGAAGGTGATTTGCTCCCCGGTGGCAAAGAATTTCAGCTTTTGGGCGATCGAATTTATCGCTGGTACGTAACAGGACTTTCAAAGCCAGTAGTGCAGTGGCTGAGTCAGTGGCTGCAAAATTTGCCCGAAGAGATAGATTTGCGAAATGCTCCCCTGCTAATTCGCTCTTGGGATATTGCTTTTGAACCCACAACTTACCAGCAATTATTAACAGCAGAACCCCCATTTTCGCCAACCATCAAACTTAGTTTTTTGACTCCTACAAGCTTTCGTAGCAAAGGCCATCACTTCCCTTTGCCAGTTCCCGAAAATGTTTTTCACAGCTATTTGCGCCGCTGGAATAACTTTTCGGGGCTAAATTTTGACCAAGCAGAATTTTTGAATTGGATTGATGAAAATGCAATTATTAGCCGCCACAAATTGGAGTCACAAAAGGTAGCCGCGGGCAAAAAAGGCATGGTAACGGGATTCACAGGGGCTGTGGAATTTGGGCTAGGGCGATCGGCTCACAATCGTCCTGATTTTGTACAATTATTTTATGCTTTGGGGCGGTTAGCGCCTTACTGTGGCACGGGCCACAAAATAACTTTTGGATTAGGACAAACGCGAGCACAATGGTTGACAGAAGCGCTACCTGAAGTGTCGATACAAAGCGTATTGGCGGCGCGAATAGATGAATTGACAAAGAAGTTTATGGCGCACAGAAAGCGTAGAGGCGGAAGTCGCGCTGCTGAGATTTCTGAAACTTGGGCGACGATTTTGGCGCGCCGGGAATTGGGGGAATCTTTGTTTGATATTGCTGCTGATTTGGAAATGCCTTATGAAACTGTGAAAACTTATGTGAAGTTGGCAAGAAGGGCTTTGAAAGTGGAGGATTAGCGCCAATTTGTTGACTGTTGACTGTTGACTGTTGACTGTTGACTGTTGACTGTTGACTGTTGACTGTTGACTGTTGACTGTTGAC